>CAIQHJ010000087.1 GCA_903871575.1 uncultured Bacteroidota bacterium | reverse complement strand
CAAGAGATTTTATTTGTTGTAGATAGCATGACCGGACAGGATGCGGTGAACACAGCGGCAGCATTTAACGAAAGACTAGATTTTAGCGGTGTTGTGTTAACCAAATTGGATGGTGACACCCGAGGCGGAGCTGCTTTGTCTATCAAATACACCGTAAACAAACCCATCAAGTTTAGCAGCAGCGGCGAAAAGATGGACACATTAGACGTTTTCTATCCAGAAAGGATGGCGCAACGAATTTTGGGCATGGGTGATATTGTGAGTTTGGTAGAAAAAGCACAGGAACAATTTGACGAGGTGGAGGCTGCTAAGTTGGAAAAGAAAATTAGAAAAAATCAATTTGATTTTGAAGATTTTAAAACCCAATTGCAACAGATTAAAAAGATGGGAAACCTAAAAGACCTCATGGGTATGATTCCGGGTGTTGGCAAGCAAATAAAAGATTTAGACATCAACGACGATGCATTCAAAGGCATAGAAGCCATGATCAATTCTATGACCATGGAAGAAAGACAAAACCCAGATATCATCAATCCAAGTAGAAAAAACAGAATAGCCAAAGGTAGCGGTAAAGAGTTGGCCGAATTGAATCAATTCATCAAGCAGTTTGATCAAATGAAAGACATGATGAAGATGATGAATAAAATGCCAATGGGCAAGATGCCAGGAATGGGAGGAATGGGTAAGAGGTAAAATGTCCCTCAATCTTCCAAACGGGGAAGTTGATTGTATTGAGCGCTTTTCCTCCGAAGGTCTTTGGTCGAGTAGTAATTAGGATATTAGCGTAGCTCCTTTGAAACTTATCCAGCCTATCCAGCCTATCCAGCTTATCCAGCCTATCCAGCTTATCCAGCTTATCCAGCTTATCCAGCATCAAGCATCCAGCATCCAGCATCCAACATATTTGCTTTTTCAGATTGGTCATCAAGAATAATCCTTACAATTCTCTTTTTTTTCAAAAAATCCCCTTATCTTCGCCACCCCATTATAAAATGGGATAAACCCTATTGTTCACAACCGAAAAAATTTCTATTTTTTATGGCTGTTAAAATGAGATTACAAAGACATGGTTCAAAGAAGAGACCATTCTATTTCATTGTTATCGCTGATGGACGCAGTCCTCGCGATGGTAAATTTATTCAAAAACTAGGTACGTACAATCCATTGACTGTTCCTGCAACAGTGCAAGTTGATCGTCAAAAAGCTTTGGACTGGTTACAAAAAGGTGCTCAACCTACTGACACCGTTCGTCGTATCCTTTCTTTCAAAGGAGTATTGTATCTTAAGCATTTACTTCGTGGTGTAAGCTTAGGCTTATTTGATGAAGCTACTGCAATGGAAAAATTCACAAAATGGAGCACCGAACATGATGCTCAAATTGCTAAACGCCAATCTGCTCATAAAAAAGCAAATATGGATCGTCGCAATGTTCCAGTAGTGAAAAAAGTAGAAGTAGCTCCTGAAGCCGCACACACACCTGCTCCTGAAACAGAAGCAGAAACTACAGCAGAAGAAACAACATCAACAGAAGAATAATATATCGCTGTAATTAAACTTTTTAAAGTCCCGTTTTTACCGGGACTTTTTTATTTTTGCCAATATCGCTCAATTACAAATCATGTCTCAATATTTTAAAATTGGAAAGTTCGCTGCCAGCCACGGCCTAAGTGGCGAATTAATTTTACAACACAACCTCGGAAAAAAAACGACTTTTAAAACAATTGAAGCATTGTTTATAGAAGAACATGAAAACAGTTTCATGCCTTATTTCATCGAAAAAACATCTACCAAAAGCGATACCGAAACCTATATAAAACTTGAAGGTATTGACACAAAAGAAACCGCACGAAAGCTAACGCCTAAAGAAGTTTGGTTGGCAGAAGCCGATTTTAAAAAACACAGCCAGAAGTCGGCACCCATCGCTCTGCTTGGCTTTCACCTCATTGAAAACGATATTGATTTGGGAGAGGTTATTGAAGTGATTGAACAGCCACATCAAATTCTTTGCACCATCCTGTATAAAAACAAAGAAGCCTTGATTCCCATACATGAAGCTAGCTTGCTTAAAATGGATAAAAAAAATAAAAAGCTTTATGTAACGCTTCCCGATGGATTGTTAGAGATGTATGCGTAAACTACGGATTCACCCGAACAAAAAAGTAATTGCGATTTGATTTTTTTGCAATGGGTTCTGGATAAGAACTCCCATTCAATAGCAACGCGGTAGTTCCCAAACTATCCCAAATAGATCTGTTTTGTTCTGCAATGGGTATAAAGTTCATCGATTGAATTTGTACACATGGGTTATTTGAAGGGATATAATTCCCGTAATAATCATTATTTGGTCCAGTGGTAATTAAATACAAACCAGGCCTTCCCACAACCAATCCTGCTCGCAATTCATTATAGGGCGCCATCCGATTAAAAATATATCCATAACCTATTCCAGCTGTGTTTTGAAATTGTCCTGCAAAAACCAACGGATTAAATTCATTGTTGGCATAATTTAAAACCGGGCCAGTTCCATTGTTTACAACCTTATAAGCTTGAATGTTGCAACTCAATACATTTTGTTCATAAAAAAATTGATTTCCACTGGTAGTTCGAATGGAATCACTGATGCGAGAATGAATTTGTATGGTGTCAAAAACATGTATACTGTTGTTATTGATCACCGAAAAATCAAACATTGCGGTATCAGTTGTGTACTGATTGCAATTGGAATAGGGTGGTTCTCCACCGCAATGAAAACCCGGCGTAACCAAGACAATGCCAATCAAAATAACAAAAAAAATGATTCTATTCATGCGTTGAAATGTTGAATTGATACGATTAAAAATAAAGATTCAAATCCAAACAAAAATGTTGCTTAGGCTCCAAATTTTTCAATTTTTTTGTAGATCAATGCGTATGCTTCCGTATTTGTTTCATCAAAGCGTCGTATTCTTTTGGTATGCCAGCGCAAATATCATGATGTTGCCCATTTTCATCTTCAAACACCATGCGGTAGGAATGCAAGGCCAATCTTTGAATGATGGGTTTTTCTTCTTCTTGGTCCTTGCTGAGCTTGTAGTTTTTTTTGATGGAAGAAATGAATATCGGTTTGCCATCTCCATACAAAGGATCGCATGCCAATGGATGACCAAAATTTTTGCAATGCACCCTAATTTGGTGTGTTCTTCCTGTAAACAATTGAAAGGCAACCAATGAAAAATATTTGCTAGCCGACAGTACTTCATATCCTGTTGTGGAAGGTTTGCCATTTCTGTTTACATACATCAAACCTTTTTGGGTTGGATGTTCCATGATGGGAAAATCCAACAACCCCGTTGCATTAACAGGTGAGCCAAGGACAACACCTAAATAATATTTTTCAATTTTTCTGTCTTCAAAAAGCCTGGAAAAGAATTTGTGCGCTTCTTCATTCTTTGCAAATAATATCAATCCGCTGGTGTCTTTATCTAAACGATGAACTGTAAAAATTTGTCCATATTGATCTATCAAAAATTCTTTCAGTGATTTTTCGGATTGTGCTCGATCGGGGATGCTCAACATGCCTGCAGGTTTATTCACTGCAACAAAAGTGTCGTTTTCAAAAACAATTTGAATAAGATGTTTAGCCAAAACAATTATGGATTTTTGCTTTTCTTTTTTGATTCATTCATGTATTTCAACAACCTGATTTCCTTCTCACTTAAAAAACGCCACTTGCTTCTTTCTACATTTTTCTTTGTTAAACCAGCATACATCACCCTGTCCAACGCCTTCACATCATAACCCAAGTGTTCAAAAATGCGGCGAACGATTCTATTTCTTCCACTGTGTATTTCAATGCCGATAATTGACTTGTCTTTTGAATCTGCGTATGCCAATCCATCAACTGTAACTGGTCCATCTTCCAATACCAAACCATTTAAGATTTTTTCAAAATCTGCCTTTGTAACTACTTTGTCGAGTTTTACCTCATAGATTTTTTTTACCTCAAAACTGGGATGTGATAATTTTTGGGTAAGGTCGCCATCATTGGTTAACAACAAAACGCCTGAAGTATTTCGATCGAGTCTACCAATTGGATAAACCCTTTCTTCTGTTGCATTTTTGATTAATTGTAAAACCGTTTTTCTTCCTTGCGGGTCATCCGTAGTGGTGATGTAGTCTTTCGGTTTGTTGAGTAAAATATATTGTAGATTCTTAGTTACAAAAAGTTTTTTATTGTTGTACATCACTTCATCCGTTGGCAACACTTTGTATCCAGGCTCAGTTGCTACGGTTCCATTTACTTTTACATTGCCTTCCGTAATCAACGCCACTGCATCTCTTCGAGAACACACCCCGCAATGAGCAAGGTATTTATTCAATGGCATTGCAGCTCCGGAAGGGGCAGCTGCTTTTCCTCCTGTTGCTGCTTTCCCAACAGCGGTTGACTTTGCTGTAGAAACTGTTTTTCCTGCAATTTTAGTAGGTTTTGCTTCTGCCGTTTTGGGTTGTACAATTGCTGGATTCTTTTTTGCCATCCGCGCCTGGTATTTTTCTTCTTTAATTTTGTCGAAGTAGGCCGCGCGTTCTTTTTTTACCTTCTTTTTTTCTTGTCTGTGGGCTTCTTTAACTGCACTGTTCTTTTTCTTTGTGGCAAATTTCTGAAATGGAGATTGACTCATGAGGTTTGATATTTATGCTGTTTTGCAACAGTAATGAGGTTCGAAGATAAGTTTTTTTGACGGTAATGTCCATAAACAAAAAAACGTGTCTGGTTTGACACGCTTTTGAAATCTTATATTGAGTTTACTTTTTAATTTTTGCTTCTCGTTGATGGTTGCCTTTATTTTCTTTTAATGCTTCTATTTGTTTTTGTTGTGCCGGTGTAAAGATGTCTTTGCGTGCTGCCTTGTTTTTTTCAACTATGGCTTTTATTTTCATGTGTTTTTCTTGGTCGTTGAACTGGTCGTTGTTTTTTATTTTTTCAACTTGCGAAGTGGAGTTTTGATTCAATTCTTTAATCTGAGCAACTTGTTTTTCAGTTAATCCAATTTTAGTCTTTAGTCGCTCTAATTTTTCATTTTTCAATGCATCGCGTTTTGAAGCTTTTTCAGCTTTCATTGCAATCGTCTTTTCTTTTTGCTCTTTTGTTAGCAGTTTATTGAATTGCTCAACTTGCGCTTTTCTGATTGCTGTTTTTTTATCATTAAATTCTTTTACGGTGATGTTTTGCTGTAGAGACAATTCATCCATTTTCTTTTTTTGTTCTTCATGAATGGCTTTTGCAGCGGATCTTTGTTCGGGAGTGAATTGCAAATCATGCATCAGTTGCTGTGGGTTAGGACGGTGTTTTCCTTTCATTTCACCACGTTGGCCTGGGCGACCTTTCTTCATTTTACATGGTTCCTGACTAAATGCAGCAGATACTCCAATAGAAATACCAAGCACGAGTAACAATATTTTTTTCATGAGTTTGTAATTTTTTTTTGTAGACAAGCACCTTTCAATTTGGTTTAAACAATTCAAATAAATTTTTATTATTTGTCTTTGTTTGCCAATTGACCACAAGCTGCATCGATGTCTTTTCCTCTGCTTCTTCTAACTCGAACATTTACGCGTTGCTTGGCTAAAAAGTCGGTAAAAATTTGAGTAGTATCTTCTTCTGGCTTTATAAATTCTGCACCGCTGATGGGATTGTATTCTATAACATTGATGAGGTGCGTAGGTATTTTGCGATAAATTTTAACCAGTTCTGCAGCGTCATCCAAACCATCATTTCTGTCTTTGAAAAGTATGTATTCTAAGGTGATATCGTTTTTCGTGTGGTCGTAAAAATAATTCAACGCTTCAATTAACAAGTCAATTGTATTGCTTTCGTTGATGGGCATAATTTCGTTTCGCTTTGCATCAGTAGGTGCATGAAGCGACAATGCTAAGTTGAATTTTACTTTATCATCTCCCAGTTGCTTTATCATTTTTGCTACACCCGCAGTAGAAACCGTAATCCTTTTTGGACTCATGTTCATGCTGTCGGAGGCTGTAATTTTGTCGATGGATTTGAGTACATTTTTATAATTGAGCAGCGGCTCGCCCATTCCCATGTAAACGATATTGGTTAACTTTTTGTTGTACATTTTTTCACTCTGTTCATTCAGCAATGCAACCTGATCGTAAATTTCTTCGAAATTCAAGTTCCTTTTCCGGTCCATTTTACCGGTTGCACAAAATTTACACGTTAAACTACAGCCGATTTGTGAAGAAACACAAGCTGTATTTCTTTTTTCGGTAGGTATTAAAACCCCTTCAATTAAATGATTGTCAAAGGTTTTAAACCGCGATTTCACCGTTCCGTCATTGCTGTATTGTGTAGCATCAACAGCTATCGAGTTAAAAACGAAATCTTCAGCTAGCTTTTTTCTTAATTCAATAGATAAATTGCTCATGTCATCAAAGCTTCTGGCATTTTTCTTCCATAGCCATTCATACGTTTGCATGGCTCTAAATTTTTTATCACCAATAGATTCGAAATACGACTTTAATTCAATTAAAGAAAGGTCTCTGATATTTTTGCTGTCTTGCATGTGGCAAAGATAATCAACCTACATTTGAATAACTTTCCATTCCCGATGTAAACTTTTCAAAACCCCATTATCTTTGTAACGACCATCAATAGAAACAAAAAAAACTTCATGTAACAATGGAAACTGTATATGTTATAGACGCAGTAAGAACACCAATAGGCAAATATGGTGGATCTTTGTCAAATGTTAGACCCGACGATTTGCTTGCATTGGTATTGAAAGCACTGGTCAACCGCAACAAAACGATAGACGTGCATGCCATTGAAGATGTTATTGCTGGGGCGGCCAATCAAAGTGGCGAAGACAATAGGAATGTTGCGCGGATGGCAGCGCTGTTGGCAGGTTTGCCTACTACGATTGCAGGAAATACGGTAAACAGATTGTGTGCAAGTGGATTGCAAGCCATCATGGATAGTGCACGCACCATTGCTTGTGGAGATGCACAAGTGATGATTGCTTGCGGCGTTGAAAGCATGAGTCGTGCACCATTTGTAATGCCTAAAGCACAAACACCATACGATCGAAACGCACAAATATTTGATACCACCATGGGCTGGCGTTTTGTGAATAGGAAATTATCTGAAATGTATTTTCCATATTCAATGGGAGAAACAGCAGAAAATGTTGCCAAGCAATGGAACATCAGCCGACATGCCCAAGATGAGTTTGCGATGGAAAGCCAGCACAAATATGCAAAAGCGTTAAAAGAAGAAAAATTTAAAAACGAAATTATTCCAGTGAGGGTTTTTGTTGGTAAAGATACTTTTGATATTGAGCATGATGAACATCCAAGGCTATCATCTTTAGATAAATTAGCGATGTTGAAACCTGCATTTATCAAAGAAGGAACGGTGACAGCTGGAAACAGCAGCGGTATAAATGATGGAGCCGCAGCCATGTTGTTGGCTAGTGAGGCTGCTGTTAGAAAATTTGGATTAACGCCAATTGCTACCATAAAAAGCATGGCGGTGGCCGGTGTAGAGCCCGCTGTAATGGGTATTGGACCTGTACCTGCTACACAAAAAGCATTGAAGCGTGCGGGTATTACAGTTGCCGACCTAGATTTAGTAGAGTTAAATGAGGCATTTGCTTCTCAAAGCATTGCTTGCATCCATGATTTGGGCTTGGATTTAGAAAAAGTAAATGTGAATGGAGGTGCGATTGCTCTAGGACATCCTTTGGGATGCAGCGGCGTTAGAATTGCTACTACACTGCTACATGAAATGGTAAAAAGAAAAAGTCGTTACGGATTAGCGTCCATGTGCGTAGGGGTAGGACAAGGCGCAGCTGTTGTATTTGAAGGCATCTAAGATTAAGTCATTTGCAATCTGTTCATCAAATCGGAAATAGATATTGTTTCCTGTATGCCTGTTTTCAAATGTTTCAGTAAACATACATGCTCTTGCATCTCCTTGCTTCCAATGATTATCGCATATTGTATGTTTTTCTTATCCGCGTATTTAAATTGTTTATCCAGTTTCACCGATTCTGGATACAACTCACAACTGATGTTGCCCGCTCTTAATTTTTGCATCACTTCGAAAGAAAACAATTGTTCTGCTTCGCCCATGTGAAAAAATAAAACTTTTGTTCCTGCGTGCACATCCTCCGGAAATAAATTCAACTCATCCATCACATCGTAAATTCTGTCAACACCAAAACTAATGCCTACGCCAGGAATGCCCGGTACGCCAAACAATCCTGTTAAGTCGTCGTATCTTCCCCCACCGCCGATACTGCCCATTTTTACAGAGGCAGGCCCTTTTACTTCAAAAATACTTCCGGTATAATAATTTAATCCGCGTGCTAAAGTAAAATCAACTTCAATATTTAAGCTGTGGGTTTGACCAATGATATACCGCATCGTTTCTATACCGTCTTTTGCCACTTCATTACTTCCAAGTAAGTCGGTTATTTTAGCCAGTTTTTCTTCGTTTGTTCCTTGTATTTGAAGATATTGTTGGATGTAATTGATTTGGTCTGGACGAATTCCTTTTTCTGTAAGTTCTTCCTTTACTTTGTCCATTCCAATTTTATCTAGCTTGTCAATAGCGATGGTAATGTCTGTTAGATATGCCTCGCCGCCACAAGCATGAGCTAAAGCCTGCAGTATTTTTCTATTGTTGATTTTGAGTACATAATCCGCTAAACCAAGTTTACAGAATACGGTATGATAAATAAATGCGAGTTCAATTTCATTTAACAAGCTGTTGCTGCCAACAATATCTGCGTCACATTGTGTAAACTCGCGGTAACGGCCTTTCTGTGGTCTGTCGGCTCGCCAAACGGGTTGAATCTGATATCTTTTAAATGGAAAACTAAGCGTACCATGGTTCATCGCAACATATCTTGCGAATGGAATGGTTAGGTCGTATTTCAATGCTCTTTCGGTAAGGAGCGGACTGCTTTTGCCTTCCAATATTTTCTGAAATCCTTCTTGTGCTTTATGTAAATTCTTGGGATCATTTAAACCATTGTTGATGATTTTAAAAATCAGCCGGTCGCCTTCCTCTCCATATTTACCCATCAAGGTTTCCAGGTTTTCCATAGCTGGCGTCTCTAATGGCTGAAACCCATACAATTCAAATGTATGGCGGATGGCAGCAAAAATGAAATTGCGCTTTCTAACCGTTTCGGCAGAAAAATCTCTTGTTCCTTGAGGTAAACTTGGTTTAGCCATATGGCGTGTATAATTTGTTGTTTTGATGTGCGTTGATGATAGCATCACATGCAGCGTTGATCATTGCAAATACTTCAATATATCCGTCTTCATTGCCATACCAAGGATCTGGAACATCCATGCGCATTCCAGGGTGGGTTTGCTCTAGCAACAAACTGATTTTTTGTGCATCGCTTGTGTTCCATCTTATTGCTTGCAAATCGCTCAGCACATCTTTCGACATGGCAAAAATCAAATCGTAGGTATCGAAATCGGTTACGCTAACTTTTCGCGACACTTGATGACTGATGTCCATTCCATTTTGCCTGCAAATTTTTTGACTCAAATGATGTGGTTGTTCTCCATTGTGAAGTCCATTGGTTCCGGCACTTTCTATCAACCAATCAAAACCTGCTGCGTTTGCTTTGTGTTGCAAAACACCCTCGGCTATTGGACTTCTGCAAATATTACCCAAACAAACCATGAGAATCTTCATGGCGCAAATATAATTATTCATAGTCGCTTTGTGGAATAATTGTGAACCATTCATCACACCATCAAACAGCAACAATTTTATAACCTATAAATTTTTACATCATGGAAGCCAATAAAATTTTAAAATCTGAGCTCATCGATATCTTATTTGAAAATAGAAATAAATCTTATGGCGCTTATGTTATCCGAAAAGAATATGACCATCGACTCATACAAGCACTTTCATTTATATTGTTATTGGTGTTGGCAATGGCATTATATGTTGGTTTTGCTAAAGAAACAACCACAACACCCAAAAGATTCATTGCAGAAACCGTTTTATATAAGATGCATCCAAAGGAAATTTCAAAAAAGAAAAAGGAAGTTGCATTACGCCCAAAACAAACCGCTCCCATCAAGCACAACAGCCAATTGTTTATTTCAAAAATCAAATTAATTGATAGTACAGAAACGGCAACACAATTAAGTAAAAACCTTGACAGTACTACCATTTCCAATATTACGCAAACTGGCAAACCCGGTATTGTTCCATTGGTTAAATTCAACAATGGCGATGACAGCACATTTATCCCAAACACTACAACAAATAAAATAGATGCTGCTACACCAAGAAAAGAAGCCGATATCATGCCAACTTTTCCAGGCGGCATCCATGCATTGAGAAGGTTTTTAGAAAATAATTTAATCAACCCATCAGAACAAAATCAACCAGAAGCCGTAAGTGTGAAAATTGAATTTATAGTTGGATATGATGGGCAACTAAAAGGATTTAAAATTATGGAAGATGGTGGCGCAATGTACAATAATGAAGTCATCCGGGTTTTAAAGAAAATGCCGAATTGGATACCGGGCAAATCAAATGGCGAAAATGTTTCTGTATATTTCAGCATCCCTGTCAAATTTAATCCATCTAATGAATAGCAAATTATTCTCATTAAATTGCGCTCAAATTGAAAACATGTCTACAACAGAAAACAATGATTTAACCACTAGGGAAAAGGGGATGATTAGAATGCGAAGTATTATGGATTGGGGCATGGGCATCATGTGGACTTCTATGGGCATCTTCGTTATTTTTATCAAAAACATCAACAAAGACTTGGCTGCTAGATACGATGATTCTACGATGAAAGTATTTGGTGCAATTTGCATTATTTATGGAATATTTAGAATGTACAGAGGGTTCAAAAAAAATTATTTAAAAGAAAGATGAGAACAATATTGTCGTTTTTAGGGTTGATATTGCTCAGCTTTTTAATGGGATGCGATGGCGGGCAAGTTGCGAATTCTCAAAAAGAAACACCCACATCAGGAACCATACACATTAGCATTGACGAGAGTTTCAAGCCTGTAATGGAGGAGCAAATAAGAATTTTCGAATTGTCTAATCCAGCCGCACACATTATCGCTACCTATAAATCTGAAGCGGATTGCTTTCGCGATTTTTTTAATGATAGTTTAAACAGAATGGTTGTTGTAGGAAGAGGATTGACCAGCAAAGAAGAAAAATACATGATGCACAAATTGGGGTTTAACCCGAGTTGCAATGCCATTGCATCAGATGCTGTGGCTGTTTTGGTAAATGCGAAAAGTAAAGACACTTTATTTACGATGGCCAATTTAAAAGCCGCATTACAAGGAAAAAAAGATCTACTAAATCAATCTAAAACATTTGTATTTGATGGTTTGAATGCGACCAGTACGGTTAGGTTTATCCAAGATTCCATTCTCAAAGGACAGGCATATGATACATCAGTTGTGAAGGCTGCAAAAAACAGCAAGGAAGTAATGGCATATGTGGCACAACATCCCGATGCGGTTGGATTGGTTGGCTTTAGTTGGATTGGGAATCCTGAGGATACGGCTCAGGTTAATTTATTGCAAACAGTGAAAATTGCATACATACAATGCGATATTTGTGAAAACAAACCATTCGTAAAACCGATGCAAGAATCGATGATAACGAAAAGATATCCGTTGGTGAGAGGTATGTATTATATTTTGAAAGAGCATTTCAGTGGATTGGGAACGGGTTTTGTTTCGTTTCTAAAATTTGAAAGAGGGCAATTGATTTTCAAAAGAGCTTATCTGGACCCGGTTATGGATTTTGAAGTGAGAAATGTGAACATGAATATAGACAAGACGAAAAAATAGGCAATGCTTTAACGGTTTATCAATTATTTTTACACAACTTAATAGGTTAACAAAAAAACAACACAACATGAGCCAATTAAAAATGGGAATGATTCTGCTGGTTTCGGTTTTATCGATGACAACAGTTTCTGCGCAAACTATCGAAGAAGGAAAAAGCCAAATGTATTATGAGCGGTTTAAAAGTGCAAAAACAACTTTTCAGAAATTATTGGCCGCAAATCCCAACAATGAAGAAGCCGTTTATTGGTTGGGTCAGTCGATGATATTACCAGAAGGTTGTTCTGCGAAAGATTTGTCGGATGCAAAGGCAATGTACCAGTCGAAGCTTTCTATTTCCAATAGCAATTTGTTAATGGCAGGTATTGGGCAAATAGAATTGATGGAAGGAAAAGTGCAAGACGCTAAAAATCATTTTGAAGCAGCAGCTTCATTGAGTCAAAATAAAAATATTGCGGTGCTCAATGCCATTGGGTTTGCAAACGGAAATCCCGATGCTAAGAATGGAGATGCTGCCTATGCGATTCAGAAATTGACTTTGGCTACACAAATTAAAAAATTCAACGATCCAGATGTTTGGGTGAACTTGGGAGATGCATATAGAAAATTAGGTGATGGCGGTGATGCCGTTGTATCTTATCAATCTGCATTGGCTATTAACCCAAAATATGCGAGAGCCAATTTCAGAATTGGAAAATTGTATCAATCACAAGGCAAATCACAAGAATCTATTTTTATGGAGTATTACAACAAGGCCATCAGCGATGATCCTACATATTCTCCAGTGTACGCAGCTTTGTTTAACTTTTATTACGAAACCAATGTTACGAAAGCGGCTGAATATTTTGAAAAATGGCAGGCCAACTCCGACATCGATTACAAATCATGTTACTATAAGGCTGCATTGAAATACGCACAAGGATTTTTTATGGATGCGATTTCAAAAGCAGACGAGTGTATAGCTGCAGAGTCTAATAATCCATATCCCAATCTATTTGGATTAAAAGCCAATGCATTCAACAGATTAAAAGATTCTGTAAAAGCAATTGAAAATTACGGTGAATATTTTAAGCGTCAAACTGCTGATAAAATCACTTCTGGCGACTATATCGAATATGCAAAAAACTTATTGAAAGTTCCAGGAAATGAGGCGCAAGCAGGTTTGTTTGTAGAAAAAGCAGTAGCCATGGATTCAATCGAAACAAACAAAGTAGCTTATTTGAAGTCGATAGCTCAAGCGTATGAAACAAAGAAAAACTACAAAGAAGCAGCAGACTGGTACAATAAAGTTTTGAAAACTAAAAAAACGCCTGGTAAAGTTGATCTTTACAATGCAGGATATAACTATTATCGCGGAGGCGTAAACGATAGTGCAGTTGCGTTTTTTACTGCATATTCACAAAAGTTTCCGGAAGACATCTTTGGATACTTTATGACCGGAAAAGCCAGTTGGGCAATTGACACCACAATGGAGCTTGGTTTGGCCAACAGTGCATTTGAAAAAGTAATTCAAATTGGACTTGCAGATACCGTTAAATTCAAATCGCAATTGATGACCAGCTATAAATATTTTGTAGCATATAGTGCAAATGTAAAAAAGGACAAGGCCTCAGCTATTGTTTTCATCGATAAAATCTTATCATTGGATCCAAATGATGCGGAAGCGCTTGCCAATAAAGCCGCGTTGAATGCTACAAAATCGCCAGCAACAAAACCCAAAGAGCCAGCAAAAAAACCATAAGGTGAATTATTGTTGCAATTGAATGTGACAACAACAAAAATAACTTCAACCCGATATTAGAAAATATCGGGTTTTTTATTTTTTAAATCTTGATAAGATGATTGGATATTAAGATTGCTGCCTTATTTTTGCTATCGAAATTTATAAGCGAAAAATATGCCCTTTTTTTTACTTCAGGCAACAGCCAACTCTGCAAGCAATTACTTACCTATTGTAATTCAAATATTTTTCGCCCTTGGGTTGGTAACACTAATGATTTGGGGTTCAGATAAATTAGGTCCAAAAAGAAAGACTTCCGACAAGTTACAGAATTTTGAAAGTGGAATAGAAATCAGTGGAAACGCGCGTCAACCGATGGCTATCAAATATTTTTTGGTTGCCATTTTGTTTGTTTTGTTTGATGTGGAGGTAATCTTCTTTTATCCATATGCCGTGAATTTTAGGGCTTTGGGCTGGGAAGGATTTACTGCAGTTGTTTTATTTGTTGCATCATTTTTAGCCGGCTTTATTTATATTTTCAAGAAAGGGGCTATGAAATGGGAAGAATAATGTGAAACGCAACACAACAGTCAACCTTTTTAATGCCTGTTTGTTTTGTTTCTTTTAGAATTTTCAAATTGAATAATTAAACTAATATGTCTCGTCCGGTACAATTCAATAACACCATCAAATTTGAAGGCATTCCCGAAGGCTACATGGGTGAGGGATTTATGGCTACAAATTTTGAAAAAGTAGTTAGCCTTGCTCGTAAAAACTCGATTTGGCCACTGCCATTTGCAACCAGCTGTTGCGGAATTGAATTCATGGCTACTATGGCTAGTCACTATGATTTGGCTCGATTTGGATCAGAAAGGGTTGGTTTTTCTCCAAGACAATGTGATTTATTGATGGTAATGGGAACCATTTCCAAAAAGATGGGACCTGTATTGAAGCAAGTATACATTCAAATGGCTGAGCCACGTTGGGTAATTGCTGTAGGTGCTTGTGCAAGTAGCGGAGGTATTTTTGACACATACTCTGTATTACAGGGCATTGATCAAGTTATTCCAGTGGATGTGTATGTTCCAGGTTGTCCGCCAAGACCAGAAGCCATATTAGATGGGTTTATGAAAATACAAGAATTGGTAAATGCAGAAGGTTTGAGGAGAAGACATAGCGATCAGTACAAAGCGCTGATGAACAGTTACGGAATACAATAAAAAGTAAAAGGTAAAAAGTAAAAAAACAATTTGTCGTTTTAGCTTTTTTAAATTTTGACTTTAAAATTTTGACTTAATTTATGTTAACAAACGAAATTATACAACAAAAACTAACAGATAAATTTGGCGATTCGCTTACGGATTGGCAGGTTCCTTTTGGCATGTTGACATTCACCGCTCCAAAAGAAATCAATTTGAAAGTTTTGCAGTTTTTATTTGATGAGCCTGAATTGAAATTTAATTTCCTTACCGATTTACAAGCTGTTCATTATCCAGACAACAAAGGAGCAGAATTGGCGGTAGTATATCATTTACACAATTGGGTTGACAATATTAGAATTCGATTCAAAGTATTTACAGATATCAATCAGCCAGATGTTTACAGTGCAACGGCTTTGTATCAATCTGCCAATTTTATGGAACGCGAAACCTATGATTTTTACGGTGTAAATTTTGTAGGTCATCCCAATTTAATCAGAATATTGAACGTAGATGAGATGGATTATTTTCCGATGAGAAAAGAATTTCCACTCGAAGATCAAACAAGAATTGATAAAGATGACGATATGTTTGGCCGTTAATCCTTAATGGAAAACAGACCAACAATCATCAAGAAATTATTATAATCAACAATGAGCGAACATATACTTTTACCGGAAGGAAGCATTGAAAAGCAAACGACCACGCTGAACCTGGGGCCAACGCATCCGGCTACACATGGCGTATTTCAAAACATCCTCGAGCTAGATGGCGAACGCATCATGAAAGCTACTTCTACGGTGGGTTATATTCACCGCGCATTTGAAAAAATTGCAGAAAGAAGAGCGTTGTATCAAATTACACCACTCACAGACCGATTGAATTATTGTTCATCCCCCATCAACAATATGGGATGGCATCTTACCTGCGAAAAACTATTGCAAGTAGAAACACCAAAAAGAGTTGATTACCTGCGCATCATTATCATGGAACTTGCCAGAATCTCAGATCATTTGATTTGCAATTCTATTGTTGGCGTGGATAGTGGCGCATATTCTGGTTTCTTGTATGTAATGCAATTTAGGGAGTTGATTTATGAAATATATGAAGAGGTTTGCGGCTCAAGATTAACAACCAATATTGGTAGAATTGGTGGGTTTGAAAGAAACTTTACCAACGCTGCATTCGAAAAATTAGAAAAATTCTTAGACGATAAAACTGGATATCCTGCGCAATTGAGAGAGTTTGAAAACCTCTTTACGCGTAACAGAATTTTCATGGAAAGAACCATCGGCTGTGGTCCAATCACTGGAGAAAGAGCCATGAACTACGGTTTTACAGGTCCAAACTTGAGAGCCGCCGGCGTTGATTATGATGTGCGTGTTCATTCACCTTATTCCAGCTATCAGGAATTTGATTTTACGGTGCCTGTAGGAACTACGGGAGATTGTTATGATCGATTCTTGGTACGTAACCAAGAAATGTGGCAAAGCTTAAGCATCATCAAGCAAGCATATCAAAAAGTGCAAGCTTTTAAAGGTGCAGATGCAGAAATATATCATGCAGATGTTCCGGCGTATTATCTGCCAGAGAAAAAAGATGTATACACCAAGATGGAAGCGTTGATTTATCACTTCAAAATAATCATGGGTGAAACAGAAATGCCGGTAGGTGAAGTGTACAATTCAGTAGAAGGAGCAAACGGGGAATTGGGGTATTATTTAATAAGCGATGGTGGCAGAACGCCATATCGATTGCATTTTCGTCGACCATGCTTTATATATTATCAAGCATATCCAGAATTAACGCAGGGTGGCATGTTGAGTGATGCAGTCATTACGATGAGTAGCTTGAATTTGATAGCAGGGGAATTGGATGCATAATGTGTTTGTGATTTATTGTACAATCCAAACAGGTTCCAATCAACCCAAACCATTGAACTTTTTGAAATTATTATATGATTCAGTTTAACGAAACAACAATTTTGAAAGTTAACGAGATAATTGCTCGTTATCCGGAGGGCAAGCAAAAGAGTGCTTTATTGCCTGTATTGCATTTGGCACAAGTTGAATTTGGCGGCTGGTTAGCAGTACCCGTAATGGATTATGTTGCCCAATTGTTGCAAATTGAGCCTATCGAAGTGTATGAAGTAGCCAGTTTTTATAGCATGTATAATTTAAAACCCGTAGGCAAATATGTGTTTGAAGTTTGTCAAACAGGACCTTGCATGTTGAATGGCAGTGACAATATTATAGATTACATCAAATCAACATTAAACATCAATGTTGGTGAAACCACAACCGACGGCATGTTTACCCTTAAGACGGTAGAATGTTTGGGTGCTTGTGGATATGCGCCGATGATGCAATTGGGAAAAACGTACAGAGAGCATCTTACAAAAGAAAAAGTAGATTCAATCATTGAAACTTGCCGCTCAAAAGCGAATTAATATGGGAAGAAAATTATTATTAGATAAAATCAATGTGGAGGGTATTCGTCATTATGATGTATATCGCAAGGAAGGCGGGTATCGCAGTGTAGAAAAAGCATTGAAGATGCAGCCCAATGATATTGTTGAAGAAGTGAAAAAAAGTGGTTTGAGAGGAAGGGGCGGTGCTGGATTTCCAACAGGAATGAAATGGAGTTTTTTGGCAAAGCCAGATGGCGTGCCTCGTTATTTGGTTTGTAACGCAGATGAGAGTGAACCTGGTACATTTAAAGACAGATTTTTGATGGAATTCATTCCACATATTTTAATAGAAGGAATGATTGTGGCTTCTTTCGCGTTGGGCAGCAACACGAGTTACATTTACATCAGAGGAGAATACGATTGGATAACAGATATTTTAGAACAAGCCATCAAAGAAGCCAATGATAATGGATGGTTGGGAAAGAATATACAGGGCTCTGGATTTGATTGTCAGATGTATGTGCAAAGAGGTGCCGGTGCTTATATCTGTGGTGAAGAAACCGCTTTGATAGAATCACTTGAAGGTAAACGAGGAAACCCGCGCATAAAACCACCATTCCCTGCCATCAAAGGTTTATGGGATTGTCCAACGGTGGTAAACAATGTAGAAACATTGGCAGCTGTGGTTCCTATTCTTAATGAAGGTGGCGATGCATATGCAAAAATTGGCGTGGGACGCTCAACAGGCACCAAATTAATTTCTGCTTGCGGCAACATCAACAAGCCCGGCATTTATGAAATAGACATGACCATTTCTGTTGAAGAATTTATCTATAGCGATGAATATTGTGGCGGCATTCCCAACGGAAAAAAATTAAAAGCTTGTATTCCTGGCGGTTCTTCCGTTCCCATTCTTCCTGCCAATCTTTTACTCACAACAGCAAAAGGAGAGAAAAGGCTGATGAATTACGAAAGCTTGAGCGACGGCGGTTTTGCAACGGGTAGCATGATGGGTTCTGGCGGTTTC
This sequence comes from uncultured Bacteroidota bacterium, assembly GCA_903871575.1. Classification (GTDB taxonomy): domain Bacteria; phylum Bacteroidota; class Bacteroidia; order Chitinophagales; family Chitinophagaceae; genus Ferruginibacter. The sequence goes on along the minus strand of CAIQHJ010000087.1, from coordinate 5,893 downwards.
ATTGTTTTAGATGAAGATCAATGCATCGTTAAACATACCTATACGTTGGCGCGTTTCTACCGACATGAAAGCTGCGGACAATGTAGCCCTTGCAGAGAAGGAACCGGCTGGATGGAAAAAATATTGTTGGCCATTGAATCTGGTAAAGGTAAAATGAGCGATATCGATTTGCTTTGGGATATTCAAAGAAAAATTGAAGGCAATACAATTTGTCCTTTGGGTGATGCAGCAGCTTGGCCAGTTGCCGCAGCCATCAGACATTTTAGGGATGAGTTTGAGTGGCACGTAAACAACCCCGAAAAATGTTTAACGGAGAATTTTGGATTGAGACATTATGCAGATCCGGTGTATGTTGCGGAGAGTTGAAATCTGCAAACGAAACGAAATATTGGCTCTGTTTAATTAGAGATACCATGCAAGTTTCACGTGCAGAAATGAATAATTTAATAAACGAAGCGGAAGAAATTTCGAAAATTATCGCTTCTATTGTTATTAATTCAAAATCAACATAGTATTTGACTTTTAAATTTTTGAGATTAAACCTATTTTGTTTTTGACTTTTCAATTTTGATTTTTAAAATATGTCCGAAGAAATAAAAACAATGAAAGTTACCATCGACAACATCACCATTGATGTTGCGCCAGGTACTACCATATTACAAGCCGCGAGGCAAATTGGAGGCGATGTAACACCGCCTGCCATGTGCTATTATAGTAAGCTGGAAGGCAGCGGAGGAAAGTGCCGTACTTGTTTGGTTGAAGTGGCTGCCGGATCTACCGCAGACCCAAGACCTATGCCAAAGTTGGTTGCCAGTTGTAGAACCGGTGTAATGGATGGAATGATTGTAAAAAATATGACCAGCGAAAAGGTACCGGAGGCAAGGGCTGGCGTTGTTGAATTTTTATTACTCAATCACCCGCTCGATTGTCCAATTTGCGATCAGGCTGGAGAATGTCATTTACAAGATTTAGGATACGACCATGGCAAGGAAGGAACCAGGTATCAATTTGCCAGAAGAACATTTAAAAAAGAAGATATCGGGCCTTTTATCCAATTGCACATGACAAGGTGCATTTTATGTTATCGCTGTACATATGTAGCCAATCAGCTAACAGACAACAGGGTGCATGGAGTTGTAGATAGAGGAGATCATGCCGCCATCTCAACATATATTTCAAAAGCCATCGATAATGAATTTTCTGGAAATATGATTGACGTATGTCCAGTGGGTGCTTTGACAGACAAAACATTCCGTTTCAAAAACAGGGTTTGGTTTACCAAGCCTGTTGATGCACATCGCAATTGCAAAACGCCTGGTTGTTGTGGTAAAACAACCTTGTGGATGAGAGGATCAGAAGTATTTAGAGTAACGGCAAGAAAAGACACATGGGGTGAAGTGCAAAGTTTTGATGGTAAGCCCGGATGGATTTGCAACACCTGTAGATTTGAAACCAAAAATGCAGAAAGCTGGACGATAGAAGGATTGACAACCATCAGCAGACATTCTGTAATTGGTGTCAATAAATACAAAACATTAGACATGCCCAAAGAAACAACGAAAGCTGTGATGAATGGGGTAGAGCCTAAATTGTTGATGGATATCCACAACATAAGTGAAGTAAACAAACCGGGTGTGCATTTGAGTGACATCAAAGGACCGGCACATTCAACCAATTTTAAAAAACAGTAGGATGTTATTAACCGTTGACCTGGCGTTATTGCTTGAAAAATTAATTTTAGTTATTGTAGTGGTGTTTACATCATTGGGTATAGCCATGTACACAACTTTCGCTGAAAGAAAAGTAGCTGCAATTTTGCAAGATAGAAGAGGTCCAAATCGTGCAGGACCTTTTGGTTTGTTGCAACCACTCGCAGATGGCATGAAACTTTTTTTTAAAGAAGAAATCATTCCCAATTTTTCATCTAAATTTTTATTTATTCTTGGACCTGCATTGGCCATGCTTACCGCTTGTATGACCAGCGCTGTTATTCCTTGGGGCGATAAAGTAGAATTGTTTGGAAGAACCATCTCTCTTCAAATAGCTGATGTGAACATTGGCGTTTTGTACGTTTTTGGCGTTGTAAGTTTGGGCGTTTATGGAATCATGATTGGCGCTTGGGCTAGCAACAATAAATTTTCATTGATGGGCGGCTTAAGAGCAGCTTCTCAAATCATCAGCTATGAATTGGCGATGGGTATTTCACTTATTGCTTTATTGATGATCACAGGTACGCTAAGCTTAAAAGAAATGGTGGTGCAACAACAACATGGATATTGGAACATTGTGTTGCAACCTTTGGGCTTTTTAATATTTCTTGTTTGCGCCTTTGCAGAGTGTAATAGAACGCCTTTCGATTTACCCGAAGCAGAAAATGAATTGATTGGCGGATATCATACAGAATATTCTTCCATGAAGCTTGGCTTTTATTTATTCTCTGAATACATCAACATGTTTGTGAGCAGTGTGGTAATGGCAACCCTTTTCTTTGGTGGCTACGATGTTCCTTGGTTTGATGAATCCACGTTGGCACCCAATATTGCAGCAATCATTGGGGTAACAGCATTGATGATAAAAGTGGTAGCCTTTATATTTTTATTCATGTGGGTACGCTGGACAATTCCGAGATTTAGATATGATCAATTGATGCACTTGGGATGGCGCATATTAATTCCTTTGGCCTTATTTAATATGTTGGCAACGGGTGGTGTGATTTTATATTTTAATAAATAATTGACTTTTTAATTTGACTATATAAATGCAAGCATTAACAAATAAAGCAAAACAAGTAAGCAGAAAGCCCATGAATTTCATGGAGAAAATGTACTTGCCTGCCATTTTTAAAGGTATGATGATTACATTCAGTCATATTTTTAAGAAAAAACCAACCATCAATTATCCAGAAAAACAACGTCCTTTTAGTCCGGTTTTTAGAGGATTGCAAATTTTAAACAGAGATGAAGAAGGCCGTGAAAACTGTACTGCATGCGGCTTATGTGCTGTAGCTTGTCCGGCAGAAGCCATTACAATGGAAGGTGCAGAAAGATTGCCTGGCGAAGAACATCTGTACAAAGAAGAAAAATATGCGGCAAAATATGAAATCAATATGCTTCGTTGCATTTTCTGCGGATTGTGTGAAGAGGCTTGTCCAAAAGACGCTATTTATTTAAGCGAAACATTTACACCTGCAGATTACCAACGCAAACAATTTATTTATTCTAAAAATGACTTACTGATTCCGCATCCAAAAGAAAATCCGGAGGAATATCAGAAAGCATTAGGAAACAGACCACAAAAAGCAACATCGAATTAAAATGAACATCACTACAATCATATTTATTTTGTTGTCCGTTATGGCATTGGGAAGCGCCATCATGATGATCACAAGCAAAAGTCCGGTGCATAGTGTATTATGGCTTATTATTGTATTCTTCGCGATATCTGGGCATTATATTTTACTGAATGCGCAGTTCTTGGCCATTGTAAATATCATTGTGTATGCGGGTGCAATTATGGTACTGTTTCTTTTTGTGGTGATGTTGATGAATTTGAATGCAGAAACAGAACCTATAAAAAATTACAGACTCCAATTGGTTGGCGTTGTGTCTGGTTGTTCACTGTTGTTGATTATTATCATGGCGTTAAATAGATTGGATGTTGAAAATGTGGTAGAGATGAAAGTTGGAGATGGCGGGTTGATAAAAGTATTGGGGATGACCTTGTTTAAAAATTATGTATTGCCATTTGAAATAAGCAGTGTACTTTTTTTAAGTGCAATGATTGGAGCTGTAGTGATTGGTAAAAAAGACATGATTGCCGATAAAAAATAGATCAAAAAATTATGGACATAAAAGCTTACATCGCATTATCCGTTGCATTATTTACGATTGGCGTAATTGGAGTGTTGATACGCCGCAACGCGATCATTATTTTCATGTGTGTGGAGTTGATGCTCAACGCGGTTAATTTATTGTTGGTAGCATTCTCAAAAATGCACGCATTGAGCAATGTGGCAAAAGCATCTGCAACATTTGCAAGCGACGCACAAATTTTTGTGTTTTTTATTATGGTCGTTGCAGCAGCGGAGGTTAGTGTGGGCCTGGCTATTATTGTGATGATGTACAGAAATGTACATACCATTGATGTAAACTTTTTGAACAGATTAAAAAATTAATTATCAAACAAGTCGCGACTTTTTGATCGAAAAAATTATGAATAATATTTTACAATTCGTTTGGCTGATTCCAGTGTTGCCTTTGATTGGGTTCTTAATCAATGGGCTTGGACGGAAACATCTTTCAAAAACTTTATCAGGGATTATTGGCAGCGCAGTTATCCTCATTTCATTTGTTTTAAGTGTACTGGTTTTTAATCAGGTGCGCATGGGAAATGGTGCAACCATCCATTTTTTTGATTTCATACAATTGAAGGCATTGAAGATTGCATTTGATTTTAAGATAGATCAACTCTCCACATTGTTTTTGATGATCATTACCGGCATAGGCTTTCTTATACATGTTTACTCAACAGCATACATGCATGATGAGGAAGGGAAAGATTTTGCGAAATATTTTGCATATCTCAATTTGTTTGTGTTTTCGATGTTGTTATTGGTAATGGGCGGCAACTATGTAATCATGTTTATTGGATGGGAGGGCGTTGGATTGTGTTCTTATTTGTTGATTGGATATTGGTTTAAGAATGAAGCATATACAGATGCAGCAAAGAAAGCATTTATCATGAACAGAATTGGCGACCTTGGTTTTCTATTGGCGCTATTTTGGTTGATATCTACAATTGGTACAGTAGAGTATAATCAAGTGTTTGATGCGGCTAACCTGTCAAAACTATCAAGTACCGATATCTGTGGCATTACTTTATTGATGTTTGTAGGAGCCACTGGAAAAAGTGCACAAATACCATTGTATACTTGGTTACCCGATGCGATGGCGGGTCCAACACCGGTGAGTGCGCTAATTCATGCTGCAACCATGGTAACAGCGGGCATTTACATGATAGCGAGAAGCAACGCTTTGTTTTCACTTGCGCCATTCACCATGCAGGTTATTACTATTATTGGTTTAGCAACGGCATTATTGGCTGCATCAATAGCCATCAAACAAAACGATATTAAAAAAGTGCTGGCATACTCAACCGTTAGTCAGTTGGGTTTTATGTTTATTGCTTTGGGAACAGGCAATTATGTGGCTGCCGTATTTCATGTTATCACACATGCCTTTTTTAAAGCGTTGATGTTCCTTGGTAGTGGATCGGTGATTCATGCTATGGGTGGCGAACAAGACATTAGAAAAATGGGTGGCTTGCACAAGCACATGAAAATTACGAGCATCACATTTTTAATAGGATGTCTTGCCATTGCGGGCATTCCAGGGTTTTCGGGATTCTTTTCCAAAGACGCAATATTAGCTGGTGCGTATGGACATAATCCAATTTTGTTTGGGGCGGTTTTGTTTGCTGCTTTGCTAACGGCATTCTACATGTTCAGGTTGTATTTTATTACGTTTACCGGAAGTTTCCGTGGCACGCACGATCAAGCACATCATTTACATGAAAGTCCTGCAGCGATGACAATGCCATTGATTGTATTGGCTATATTAAGCATCATTGGCGGGTACATAGGCGTGCCAGCGTCCTTGGGCGGAAATGATGCGCTATCAACTTATTTATCTCCGGTAGTCAAGTCAACAGTTCATCATCTTTCTCACAATACAGAATTTATGTTGATGGGTATTTCTTCAACACTGATAATTTTGGCAATAGGGTTGGCATGGGCATTGTATAAAAAATACAGCGTACCGCCAGCAAGTACAGGTTTTGGAAAATTACTCGAAAACAAATGGTATGTAGATGAATTGTATCAAACAGTTATCAT
>CAIQHJ010000086.1 GCA_903871575.1 uncultured Bacteroidota bacterium | reverse complement strand
TCAATTAGAAAATATAGCATCAAATACCAAATAAAATACAGCTACAAAAAAGACAATTAATACAATGGATATCCCGATGTAATCTAGTTTTGTAAACCCGCCTTTTGAGCTATTTTTTCTTCTCGAATTGTTTTTTGTTAACCATTTAAACATAACAAAGCGCTTTCGTTGAAATATGTAGAAAATTCAAAAATGTACAAGCGTTTCAAGATTTACTAAAAAACCTGCCCCGATACCTTGCGTTGAAAATTCAAAAAAGAAGAGCCTAAGTATAGGCTCTTCTTTTGATTTGATAATTTTATGATGCGATAATTTGGTAATGATGCTAACGAGTAGTTTCTTATAACTCGGTCAGAGACCTTCGTCTGCATCCCAATTCCTAATTCGACTTAGTCTCAGGATTCGGGGGGACCGAGGGGGCCCTACCCATTCATCGAAGTCAAAAACTCTGCATTATCCTTCGTTCCCTTCATGTTTTTCAACAATGTATTTATCGCTTCTTCAGGATTCATATCCGCCATATGTTTACGCAAAATCCACATGCGCTGGAAGGTATCTTTATCCAACAACAAATCATCTCTTCTTGTTGATGAAGACACAATATCTATAGCAGGGAAAATTCTTCTGTTTGATAATTTTCTTTCCAATTGCAATTCCATATTACCCGTTCCTTTGAACTCTTCAAAAATCACTTCATCCATTTTACTTCCGGTATCCACAAGGGCAGTTGCAATGATAGTTAATGATCCGCCGTTTTCAATTTTCCGAGCTGCACCAAAAAATTGCTTTGGTTTTTGCATTGCATTCGCTTCCACACCACCCGATAATACCTTACCACTCGAAGGTGCTACGGTATTGTGTGCACGCGCCAAACGCGTAATCGAATCCAACAAAATCACTACATCGTGTCCACACTCTACCAATCGTTTTGCTTTTTGTAAAGCTATCGTTGAAACCTTCACATGTTTTTCTGCAGGCTCATCAAATGTTGATGCAATCACTTCCGCTTTCACACTTCTTTCCATGTCAGTAACCTCTTCCGGTCTTTCATCTACCAACACAATCATCAAATAACATTCAGGATGGTTTTCTGCAATCGCATTGGCCAACTCTTTCAACAACATCGTTTTACCCGTCTTCGGTTGTGCTACAATCAATCCACGCTGACCTTTACCTATCGGCGTAAACAAATCCATGATGCGTGTACTATAGTGATCCGATTTGGTTGTTAAATTCAATCTTTCATATGGAAATAACGGTGTCAAGTAATCGAAGGGCACACGATCTCTCACTTCCTCCGGACTCTTGCCATTAATCGTTTCTACTTTCAATAAAGCAAAATATTTTTCTCCTTCTTTTGGAGGGCGAACAGATCCATAAACCGTATCTCCAGTTTTTAATCCGAATAATTTTATTTGTGATGGCGATACATAAATATCATCGGGACTCGACAAATAATTATAATCACTGCTTCTTAAAAATCCATATCCATCTGGCATCATTTCCAACACACCTTCACCTAATACAACACCATCAAATTCTATATTAAATACTGGATGTTGTGCTCTTTGAGATTGAAATGATTTGGGGTTAACCGTATTGTTTTGAATACCCATGTCCACTTCTGGTTGTTGGATATCCTCTTCTTGTAACATTTGTGCAATAGCTGCAGGTATGGTAGATTGCTCACTCGTAATGGGCTGCAATTCCTCTTCCTCAGTTTCCATTGATTTATCCACTTTGGCTTTTTTGGGAACCGCCTTTTTTACTTTAGGAGCCACTTCTTTTTTCGGTTCTTCAACAGGAACTTCTGGTGCAGCTTCTGGCGTAGATTCACCAGCTTTCGCTACTGGTTTCAATATTCTTTTTCTTTTCGGCTTATCCGCTTCTTCCATATTTTTATCTGTAGACATCGTATTTTGTTTTTCCAAAATGGATTGAATCAATTCTTCTCTTGATATTTTTTTTGGTGTTGGAACACCCAATTGTGCTGCAATATCTAACAGCTCCAAAACGAGCAATTCGTTTAATTGTGGTTGACTATACATAAATGTTATGTGAAATTGCGTTGTTCAAAAATGACGCGCTTAAATGTATGATGTGGTTGAAAATATAATCGATGGAAACGAAATGTGAATGAAACGATACGCTAGAGACTTATCTTATCAATCGATTCCGACACAATATTAAGTGATTTTTTTTAAATCAATCTTTTTTATGTGATTAATTTTTTATTCTTATTGCTTTCGTCTTTTTCATTTTCTTTCTCAATTGAAATTTTTAATTTTCTAGCCCTGTTAAACCATTTGTTGCTTTCACGTCAAACCAACCTAAAATAATTAACATGAAAAAAGCCATTCGCACCTTTCTTGTCATGTCGTCCTTATTGTTGGTTACATCTACTTATGGACAACATAAACATCACTCAAATCAACACAACAACCATACAAATGTTTATAAAAAAAAGCAAGTTGTTGTAACAAGAAACAATTCCATCCGACCCCATTTCTATCCTCGAAACAAAGTCGTTGTCGTTCAAAAAAGAAATTACAGATCGTATACCGTTTTACCTGCCGGATACAAAATCGTTTATTGTAGAGGTAAAAAATATCATTATCAAAACGGATACTATTACAGCTTTTTTGGCAATGCATACAACATTGTTCCTGCACCCATCGGAATCCGTATCAACTTGTTGCCCGTGGGTTACAAACAAATTTTTGTATTGGGTGTTCCCTATTTTTATTACAAGGGTACGTATTACAAAAAAGTAAAAAACACCTACGAAACCGTTGCCCCAACTGTTGGTACCGTCGTTCCCGAATTGCCAGATGAAGATTTAGAAAAAGTGATGATAGACGACAATACCTATTACGAATACGACGGCATCTTATACAAACAAATCCCAACAGAAACCGGACTTCAATATGAAGTAATCGGCAATTTGGAAAAATAATTTTTTAATTTTCTTACCCTACACAATGACTTACGTGGACACTTGTCCACGTTTTTTTGTGACCTCATTTTTAGCCAATCCAAATTTATAAAATGCCAAATGCAGCAATTCATCTATCTTTACAGCATTCCGCGGCTCAAAGCCGGTTTTATTGATAATTTATTTTCCCAATAATCGCTGTCTCAGCAACCTCTTTTGATGATGAAGCCCGACTTCATTTCCGCACTCATTTTTTAATTTATTTATTTTGTTATTTACAGAACTACAAATCATTGAGCCGATTTTACAATCACTCAAAGAAGAAGGGTACACGACTCCTACACCCATTCAAGAAAAAGCCATTCCCCACATCTTATCTGGTAAAGACCTTTTGGGATGTGCTCAAACAGGAACAGGCAAAACAGCCGCTTTTGCCATTCCAATGTTGCAATTGCTTAGCAAACCTTTCGCACACAAACCGGGTGAAAAAAACATTCGCGCACTTATACTAACGCCAACGCGTGAACTGGCTATTCAAATTGAAGAAAGCTTCAAAGCATATGGCAGACACCTTCGTTTAAAAACCCTGGTAATTTTTGGAGGCGTTAGCCAAATACCTCAAACACAAGCGCTGCAAAGAGGCACCGATATTTTAGTGGCCACCCCCGGCAGATTGCTCGACCTCATGAGCCAAGGTTTTATTAATTTAATAGACATCGACATCTTTGTGTTGGATGAAGCCGATCGTATGCTGGATATGGGTTTTGTACACGATGTGAAAAGAGTAATCACCAAGCTTCCTCAAAAAAGACAAACACTTTTTTTCTCTGCAACCATGCCGTTGGAAATTCAATCCTTAGCCAACGCCATTTTAACCAATCCAGAAAAAGTAGAGGTTACACCCGTTTCCTCTACCGCAGATACCATCAACCAATCGCTGTTTTATGTAGATAAGGCCAATAAAAAATCTTTGTTGTCTTTTATACTTGAAGATAAAGGCATTAAATCTGCATTGGTTTTTACCAGAACAAAACATGGCGCAGATAAAGTGGTAAAAGACCTTATTAAAATTGGCATCAAAGCAGAAGCCATTCACGGAAACAAATCGCAAAATGCGCGTCAACGTGCTTTAACCAACTTCAAAGACAGAACCACGCGTGTATTGGTGGCTACCGATATCGCAGCAAGGGGCATCGATGTGGATGAACTTACGCATGTCATCAACTATGAATTACCCAATGTACCCGAAACTTATGTTCATCGAATTGGCAGAACAGGCAGAGCCGGTCTCAGCGGAATAGCACTCTCTTTTTGTGAAGAAGAAGAAGTTCCATACTTAAAAGATATCCAAAAATTGATTGGCAAATCTATTCCGGTAAACAATACGCATTTGTATCATGTTGAGTTTAAACCTCAGGGAAAATTTGCGCCTGC
>CAIQHJ010000085.1 GCA_903871575.1 uncultured Bacteroidota bacterium | reverse complement strand
GTTATCAGTGGTGCAGCTGCTCCACGTACTGGAACATATGCTGCTGAAAAACGTGCAGGATACGGACCAACAGGTAACGAACAAACTGCTACAGATTGGCCAGCATTGTTGACCAATTTGAATGGCGACTGGAAATTGACTATGGCTGATTTCGCAGGTGGCGATGAAGGAACATTGGTTTCTTGGTCTGTTACCATTACCTATACTTCTCCTGTATTAGCTGATGGAACATGGGCTCCAACTACTGGTTTGTTCACCAATGCAGCACTTACCACACCTTATACTGGTGGTTTGGTAAATACTGTTTATGCAGCTCCTACAACATCTACAAATTATACCGTAACTGTTCAAACGCCAATTTGTACTTCAACTCCATTGGTTATTCCAATTACCGTTGCTAATCCAATTGGCTCTTTGGTACAACCCGTAAGTGCGGAAGTTTGCGAAAACGGAACAACCAGCTTCACAGCAAGTGCTAATGCTGGAAACCCAATCGAATACCAATGGCAAATGAGCAACAATGGTGGCGTAAGCTTTACCAACGTTGCAAATGGCGGTGTGTATAGCGGTGCAAACACCAATACACTTACCATCACAGGTGCTACTACATCAATGACAGGAAATGTTTATCAATTGATCATGTCGGTTCCTGCTTGCAACAGCAATGCAACAACATCTGCTGCAACATTAACTGTTTTTGCAAATCCAGTAGTAAATGTTACTGCTGCTCCAATCACAAGTTTATTCCCTGGTTTACAATCAACCATCACTGCAAATGCAACAACATCTTCTGCAGCTACAGATTATACTTGGACTTGGAACGGTTCTCCAATCTCTGCTAATACCGCTTCAATTCAAGTGGATATTGATGGATTGGGTGAATACACAGTAGAAGTTACCGATGCAAACGGTTGTATGGGTTCATCATCAAACAGCATCGTTATTACCGATTCATTAAACAAAACCTTGTTTGTTTATCCTAACCCTAACAATGGTGTATTCCAAGTTAGATACAACGATAAATTAAATGGTGTTTCTAATCCTCGTACCATCTCTATCTACGATAGCAAAGGTGCAAGAGTATATAGAAATGCATTTACCCCTGGCTTCCCTTTTGGAAGAATGACTGTAGATTTATCTAAGCACGCTAAAGGTGTTTACTACATTGATTTAACCGATGCAGCTGGTGTAAGATTACAATCAGAAAGAGTGGTTGTGTATTAATCACAAACACTAACACATATTGAAAAAGCGCCGTCTGCAATTAGACGGCGCTTTTTTTATGCTTACCTATAAAATGAAGGATTTTTACTAGCGATTTTTGATGAAAACGATTACCTTTGCCACCCCGTTAAAAAACCACGGGTACATATTATGTCATATTTTATTAACAAACAACTAAACGCAGATGAACAGGAGCCCATCTCTTCTCCGGAAGCTGAAGCTACTGCGACAACAAACGAACCTGTACAAGAAGCAGCTGAAACAACATCAGTAGCAGTGGAAGAAAACATTCCTTCTGTTGTTTTGCAAGTTGCAACACCACACATTATGGAAACACCGCATGACGACTTCGATTGGAGCCGCGACAAACGCAATGTTGTTGCCTATACCAAAGAAGAAAGAATCAAATACGATTCGGTGTACGACAACACGTTCAAACAAATCAACGATGGCGAAATGATTCAAGCTACGGTAGAATCATTAACCAAAACAGATGCGGTGGTTAACATCGGATTTAAAAGTGATGGTTTGATTTCATTAAATGAATTCAGAGACATCCCAGGTGGTGTGAAAGTAGGCGACATTATTGAAGTAATGGTTGTTGAAAAAGAAGACAGAGAAGGCAATTTGAACCTAAGCCGTAAATCTGCAAGAATTACCAGAGCTTGGGAAAGAATTATGGAAGTAAATAAAACAGGTGAAATCGTAACCGGTTTGGTAACCAGCAAAACAAAAGGTGGTTTGATTGTAGATGTATTTGGTATGGAAACATTCTTGCCAGGTTCTCAAATTGATGTTAAACCTGTTACAGATTACGATCAATTCGTTGGTAAAACAATGGAATTCAAAGTGGTTAAAATCAACGAAACCATTAAGAATGCGGTTGTTTCTCATAAAGCACTTATTGAAAGTGATATCGAAGCACAAAGAGCTGAAATCATTGGCAAATTGGAAAAAGGTCAGGTATTGGAAGGAACCATCAAAAACATCACCGATTTCGGAGCATTCCTTGATTTGGGTGGATTGGATGGTTTGTTGTATATCACAGATATTTCATGGGGTAGAATCAACCACCCTTCAGAGGTGTTGAAACTAGACCAAAAATTAAATGTGGTGGTATTGGATTTTGATGATGACAAAAAACGCATCAGCTTAGGTTTAAAACAATTGACTCCTCATCCTTGGGATACTTTGTCTGAAGGACTAAAAGAAGGCGAAATTGTAAAAGGTAAAGTTGTAAACATTGAAGATTATGGCGCTTTCTTGGAAATCATGCCAGGTGTTGAAGGTTTGGTGCATGTGAGTGAAATCACTTGGGCCAACACGCCAATCAATGCTAAAGAATTCTTCAAATTGGGCGATGAGCACGAAGCAAAAGTGGTAACCTTAGATAAAGAAACCCGCAAAATGAGTCTTTCTATCAAACAAATGACAGAAGATCCATGGAGCACCATCGAAAACAGATTCCCAGAACAAAGCCGTCACATGGGAACCGTGAAAAACATCACTCCTTATGGCGTGTTTGTTGAATTGTCTACCGGTATTGGTGGCATGATTCACATTTCTGATTTGAGCTGGTTAAAACGTTTCAACAATCCAAACGAGTACACCAAAGTTGGAAAAGAAATCGAAGTAATCATCATGAGCATCGATAAAGAAGGACGTAAACTTCAATTGGGACACAAACAAATTGAAGAAGATCCATGGAATTCTTTAGAGTCGGTGTTTGTAATTGGATCTATTCATGAAGGAACAGCCGTTAAGAAAGACGAAAAAGGTGCTGTAATTCAGTTGCCATACGGATTGGAAGGATACGCTCCTACCCGTCATTTGATGAAAGAAGATGAAAGAGCCATTGCAGTTGACGAAGTAGCTCAATTCATGGTTATTGAATTTGATCGCAATGATAAACGCATCTTGTTAAGTCATACGCGCTTGTGGGAACAAGAAAAAGAAGAAGAGAAGCAAGCTGAAATGAAAGAAAAGAAAGCAGAAGCTGAACAAACCAAAAAAGCAGTAAAAAACATCCAGGCGAAAGTTGAAAAAGCAACCTTGGGTGATTTGGGTGTTTTGGCTGGTTTGAAAGCTAAAATGGACAGCGATAGCGATGCGCCTGCAACTCCAGAAGCAGAAACAACTCCTGCTGTTGAAGCTGTTCCAGAAGCAGTTCCAGCTGTTGAAGCAACTCCTGCCGAAGAAACGCCATCAACAAATGATGAAGCGACTTCAACAGAAGAACCTACTGCTGAATAATATTCAACATCGGTATTAAAAAAAATCCCTCGACAACATCGAGGGATTTTTTTTGGCTTGTGCTTAATCAATTTTGTTTTACAAACATGGTTAATGCGAAAATTATTTGGAGGAACAACCGATGAAACTTCTCCCATTGTTGCTGTTGTTTGCAATTGGTTAGCTCATCGAAGCTGAATGCAATTTTATCTATCGGTAATATGTAACAAAAAAAAGGCTACCATTGGCAGCCCTTTTTTAATTATCCAATTTTGTTTTAATCCAGTGTAATGGGATATTCATACAACCCATCGTAACCAGGATAAAAACCTGTTATGGTTATTGTATTTTCATTCCCTACCAATTTCCTCAATTCATCAACAGAAAGCACATCTTTGTCGTTCACTTTTAATATCACAAATCCATCTTTCATACGGGTTTGATCGTATAAAGCACCTTTATTTATTTTCTTTACCACAACGCCACCTGTAACCCCATATTCTTTTGCTTTTTTACTTTCTAAATTGGTAAAATCAGCGCCCAACAAATCGAGTTTGGTGTCATTTTTCACAATATCGTAGTTGCCAGCTTTGTTGCGCAAGGTTATCACAAAATTCATGGGCTTATTGTCTCTTATAACCATCACAGGCAACTTATCTCCTGGCTTGTGTTTGCTCACCTGCTCTTGCAATTCACCTCCAGTATTGATTTCTATGCCATTGATTTTTTGAATCCGATCGCCTTTTCTAATTCCTGCTTCATAAGCCGCTCCATCGGATGGTAGCTGTGTAACATAAATGCCATCATAAGCCGTTTCTGGCATACCCAGCTTTGTTCTTTGATCTTCTGCAACATCTGCAGCATCTGTGTATTGAATGCCCAAATACCCCCTTTGAACCGTACCAAATTTGATGATATCATCTACTACTTTTTTGGCAATGTTTACAGGGATGGCATATGAATATCCAGAATAATAGCCCGTTGGCGAAGCAATCGCCGAATTGATGCCGATTAATTTTCCGTCGGTGTTGATCAATGCACCACCACTATTGCCCATATTAACTGCAGCATCTGTTTGTATAAACGATTCTACCGCACCGCCAGGGTTACCTGTTTTGTCTTTGTTTAATCCTAAGCTTCTGGCTTTGGCACTTACAATACCTGCTGTAACCGTAGTTTCCAAATTCAATGGATAGCCCAATGCCAATACCCATTGACCAATTTTCACATCGTCGGAATTTCCATAAAGTAAAAATGGCAATGCACTAGCGTCAATTTTAATAACGGCCAAGTCTACAGCAGGGTCGGCACCAATGAGTTTTGCAGTATATGTTTTGCGATTGTGTAGGGTGACTTTTATTTCATCTGCATTTTCAATCACATGGTTGTTGGTTACAATAAAACCATCATCGCTGATGATTACACCAGAACCGGATGCTTTTTGTTCGGGTATGATATTCATTCTTCCGCCTCCAAAAAATTGATTGAAAAGATCATCGTTAAAAAAATCGCTGAACGGACTTTGTTGCATTCTGGGTAAACTGTTGCTTACCTGTTTGGCGTTGGTTTTGGTTTTGATGTGCACCACTGCAGGAAGTGCTGCGGCTGATGGGGCCGTAAAATCTATCGGCGTTCCAGGTGGAAGTGCCCCGTCTTTTAATCCTGCTAATTTGTAATTTTCTGGTAAACTTCCTTGGGTTTGACCGGCGTAGCTGTTGTTGCTTTTTTGAAAACTGCCATAACCCCAAACTACAGCTAAGGTAGTAAGGGCGCTAATCATCATGGTTGCCAATACTTGTTTTAGTTTCATTTATTAAGGTTTTAATTGTGAATGTTAATTGAAATCAATTTCTGTGCCTTCGATGCAAAATAACAACAGACTGACAATTTGAAATATTTTGTATGCCATCTTTAACATTATATTATTGAGCAGGAAAAAATTGTCAGATGCTCAGTAAAAATTGAATGGTATCAACACCATCTGCATATTGATCTAGGCCGGGTTGTTGTGCAGATCCAAATGGAAGATGATTTTCACCAATTATTGCCTGAATCGATGCTTGGTTTTCTTCCGATATTTTTGGATATGATGCTGCCGGATAATATTCATAATGCAAGACACTAATGGCCGAAAACAATCCTTCCTGCTCCACTAAAATTGTAGATTCATTGGTCATGTATGGAATATTGTTTATCAACAAAATGGACAACTGGTAATCAAAATTGTTGCTGTATTTGTGGTGGTCTCTGAAATATTTATAATGCTCAAAGGATTGCAGCAACGGCACAAAATCATACCCCTCCGGAACATAAATCTTGGTGACATTCCTGCATCCCAATCCAAAATAAGCATGAATATCATCCGACAACAATTGCAGTGTTGCAGCGGTTTCATTCCCATTCAAAATGGCAATCGAGGTTCGGTTGCGCCGAATAATGTGCGGATATTTTGCAAAGTATTGTTCAAAATGTTGTGCAGATTGGTTTCCGCCAGTTGCAATGTATGCATCACATCCTTTCAACTGCTCCGAAATATGCAGTTTGTTTTGAAGACCCGGCTCCCACAACATCAATTGCTGAATGATAAAAGGCAACAACACATCATCCTTACTAGAACATTTAATGTGCAATTGATGTCCGCAAATAAAACCACATAAGAAATCATGAAAGCCCACCAATGGTATATTTCCAGCCATAACAATACCCAACTTTCTTTCCTCAATCAAATCATCAATGTGATAATGTTGAACCCATGTTGTTAATTTTTCTTCGTGTAAGTAAGCATCCACAATGGCTGATGTAGCCCGCTCTATAAATTCCAATGTAAACCAAGGATTGCGCTGCTTGGCCAACGTTTTGGCAACCATCCAATCTTCTGTATTTTGTTGAAGATAATGGCCAAGACGAACCAATAATGCAATTCTATTTTGTAAATTCATCCTGTTATTATTACTTTACATCAAATTTACGAATATGGCAATTAAGATTACCGATGAATGTATCAATTGTGGCGCTTGCGAACCAGAATGTCCAAACAATGCTATTTATGAAGGTGGCGTAGAATGGGCTATTGCAGATGGAACGGCTGTGAAAGGCACATATGCTTTGATGGATGGAACCGCAGTGGACGCCAATCAACGGCTCTCTCCTTTTAGCAACGATACCTATTATATTACCCCCAACAAGTGTACAGAATGCCAGGGCTTTCATGAAGAACCACAATGCGCCGCTGTTTGTCCGGTTGATTGTTGTGTTCCCGATGAAACTTACAAAGAAACCGTTGATGAGTTGATGGCAAAAAAAGAGAAGTTACACTTGTAATTTCACGACATAAAGAATACCTTCTATTCATAACGTTATACAATTTGATATGCGTGTTCAATTGGGAATGCTCTTCCTATTTACCTTGATGTTGTTTGCTTGTAAAGAACCTGTAAAAGACATTGGTGCAGAACGTGGCAAAAACTCATTGGCATTGTTATCAGTTGACAGAGCTTTTTCACAACGCTGCAAAACGAAAGGCATGAAAGCTGCATTCATAGAATACATGGATAGTAATGCAGTTTTGCTGAGACCCAATACCTTTCCAATCATTGGCGCCAATACCATCGACTATTTGTTTGAGCAAAACGATATGGATTATACCCTTTCCTGGGATCCCCAACATGCCGAAGTGTCGGCATCAGACGACTTAGGTTTCACCTATGGTATTTATGAAATCAAACCCGCAACGTACGACACTTTCCTATATGGCACCTACACGAACTGTTGGAAAAAACAATCCGATGGAAAATGGAAATTAATTTTAAATACTTCAAACGAAGGCATCGGCGAACATTAAACCCCTGCACTTATAAATTTCATTCGCCTTACATTTATTTTTGTTTCTTTGTTGAAATTTTCCATGCTGCATAATCAAATTTGATTTTGTATCTAAAACCCAAACAATTCCACAAGATGAGAAAAAACATAGCATTGGTTACCGGAGGATATTCTTCTGAATCGGTTATTTCTTACAAAAGTGCCAATTCCATTTTACAACATATCGACACAGAGAAATGGAATTGCTATTTGATTGATATTCGCTTGGATGGATGGTTCTATATCAATACCGCGGGACAAATAACAACAGTTGATAAAAACGATTTCTCCATCATTGAACAAGACCAAAAAATTATTTTTGATGCAGTGTTGATTGGCTTACACGGAACACCTGGTGAAGATGGAAAATTGCAAGGTTATTTTGATTGTTTGGGTATTCCATATACTTCTTGCAATGCCGCTAGTTCAGCATTAACTTTCAACAAGCGTTATACAGTAGCCGTAGCAGCTTTTGCAGGCATCCCAGTTGCAAAATCAATACAAATTTTCAAACACAGTGCTTTTTCCACGGACAACATCTTATCAATTCTAACGCTCCCCGTATTTGTGAAACCCAACAATGGCGGCAGCAGCTTTGGCATCAGCAAGGTAAAAACCATCGAAGCATTACAACCTGCGCTAGACAAAGCTTTTGCAGAAGACGAGCAAGTACTGGTGGAAGAATTTATCAGTGGTAGAGAATTTACCATCGGCGTTTTCAAATCCAAAGGCGAAATCATTGCCTTGCCCATTACAGAAATCATCACAGAAAATGAATTCTTCGATTACCAGGCAAAATATGAAGGTGCAAGCCAGGAAGTTACCCCTGCTCAAGTAGATGAACCCATAGCAGAACAAATTAGATCTACCGCTAAAAAAGCCTATGCCATTTTCAATTGCAATGGCGTCATTCGCATCGACTTCATTTTCGATGACAAAACCCAACATCCCTTTTTGTTAGAAATCAATACCATTCCCGGACAAAGTGAAGCCAGCATCATTCCGCAACAAGTGAAGGCAATGGGTTGGACGCTCAAAGAATTTTATAGTCAGCTGATCGAAGGATGCTTTTTGGCTAAATAATTGTAAGTTTGGAGAATTGTTTAATTTGATTTTCTTTCATTAATCATCTTGCTGTGTTTAAATTCATAACCGACAAACCATTTTGGGTTAATTTCTTGATTGTTGTTGCCATAACCTTGTTGGTGTTGTTTTCTATTCTTCAACTTTTAGGTGTAATAACCAATCACGGAAAATATTTAAATGTGCCGTCGGTCATTGGGAAAAACACTAACGAGGCCATTAAAATGCTTGAGCAGCAAGGCTTTGACGTAATCATCAAAGATTCAGTTTATACCGATACTGCAAAAATGGGCACGGTGCTCAAACAAATTCCCGACCCCAACAGCACCGTAAAAATCAATCGAACCGTAATGATTACTGTAAACAGATTGAGTTTGCCGATGATAGACATGCCTGCTTTAGAAGGCAAATCGTTGAACTTTGCGTTGGATATTTTAAGAAGAAGTCATTTGGTGCTGGGTGATACGATTTTCAGGCCAGACTTTATGCGCGGATCTGTATTGGAACAAATGTATTTAAACAAAAAAATCAAATCAGGAACCAAACTTCCTTGGGGCAGTGCGGTAGATTTGGTCATCGGAAGTGGATTAAACCAAGAGCCTGTTGTTGTTCCCGACTTGGTGGGTATGACATACGAAGAAGCAAAAATCATTTTGGAAGGCAACGGAATTCTTATCGGCGCATTGCTGCCAGACCCTGAAGTTACAGATACCGCTTCCGCATTTATTTGGAAACAAAGTCCGCCCAGATACAATGATCAACACGAGCCCATCTTTATTCAATCGGGGCAGTTGATGGACCTTTGGTTATCTGTTGACAGAAAAATAATTATCGATTCTACCACCATACAATAAATTGAAATGGAAATTATCCAAGCCGAAACCGTAAAAGAAAAATTAGATGCCGGAGAAAAATTAAACCTGGTTGATGTTCGCGAACCCAGTGAACATACCGCGTATAATATTGGTGGCGTATTGATACCGTTGGGCCAAATTTTGTCAATGCAAATTGATGCCATAGAAGATTTGAAATCTGAAGAAATAATATGTTATTGCAGAAGTGGCCAACGCAGCATGCAAGCCGCGATGATGCTAGAAAGCATGGGCTTTAGCAATGTAAAAAACCTTGTTGGCGGCATGCTCGGATGGGAATCGAAATTCCCTGCACAATAAATTAGAATCGGATACCCAAACCGGTCATGCAATGAAGGGTTGCCATGGGATAATAATAATTTTCTGTGTTCAATTTTCCGCCATAAATATAACTGAAGGTATAGCCATTGGCAACATATTTCTCTGAAAGCAAATTATTGAATTGTACAAAGAAGTCCAATACATGTCGCTTAAACTTTTTGCTGTAAGACAATTGTAAATTTTCAACAAAATAGGCATTGAGTTTTTTATCTTGACCAGACGTATTGTCTAAAAATTGTTTCCCAACATATTTACTGCTAAAGGAAATGTCTATTGCTTTCAAAGCTTTAAAGTTAATTGAAGCAGAAGCCAAGATCGCAGGTGAAAACGAAATGTCTGTTTGGTTGTATGTTTTCGTTTGTTGATTGCCGTTATCATAATCATCTACATACGCAGTAAATTGAAATATTTTATTCCTGCTGATGGTGAGGTTAGATGCAACATTCATCCATTTATTAACCACTAATCTGGATTCTAGCTCCACGCCTGCTCGATAACTTTTGGGAATGTTCGTTCTGGTATAAGCAAATACTTCATTCACTTTACCTGTCAACACCAATTGATTGACGTAATGCATGTAATATAGATTACAACTCCAATTCCATTTTTTATACTTTTGCTCCACCCCCAATTCAAAGTCGTGCAAAATTTCTGGTTTGGGTATATTGTTACTGGATGTTTCAAAATCATCTCTGTTGGGTTCTTTGGATGCTTTGGCATATGACAAATATATTTTACCATTTCTACTGGTATGTGTCAACCCAAACTTCGGATTAAAAAAAGCATAATTTTTAGCAATCACAATCGTTGGATTGTCTTTAAATCCCTTGATACCATAGTGTACTTGTCTGTATTGCAGGTCAACAAAACTTTGCCAATTGGGATGAAGCTGTTCTGTCCATTTCAAGAATACATTGCCTTCTGTTTTTTTTGCCGTACGAAGATACCATTGATAGGATGCAGGAATGGCTCCTGCTGTTGCCGAACCTACAACAATGCCAAAATGTTTTCCATCATAGCTGTTGAGCGCGGCACCTGCAATGAAATGTCTTTTTTGTTTATCGAATTGTAGCGACAAATTCGTACCATAAAATGAATTGTCCAACCAAAGTTGTCTAATCAAATCTGTTTGTGTGATGGTATCGGTACCGCTGATGAATGGCGGAAGCCCATAATTGCTGAGGGTTTGTGCAGCTTTGTATTGTTCAAAATATCCTTTGCCTTTGGTTAAAAATACGGCTACGTTTCCTTTCCATGCAGCAGAAAATTTTGTGTTGTAAAATAACTGATAATGGGTTTGCGTATAATTATCTGTTTCGTTGTCATAAGGCGAGCCCGATTGCTCTGTTCCTGCAGGATTGTATCTTCTATTGGTATCCAAAGCGGTTTGATTGATGCCAAACCAAGCTGCGTAGGTTTTTTCTTTACCTGAAAAAATATTGAGTCGAAGGGATTGATGTTGGTTAACATAAGCGATGCTGCTGTAAAATGACTGCAGCTTTGCCTTTGCTCGTTCTACATATCCATCACTGGAAATCTGGCTCAAGCGACCGGTAAAAACCAGGTGCTTTTTTATCAACCCACTATTGACTTGCCAGGTGTGTTTTTGCGCATTGTACGATCCCAGCGCATGCTGAAAAGATAATGACTTTAAGGTATCCAATTCATTGGTGTTGATGTTGATGCTTGCACCAAATGCACCCGAACCATTGGTGGAAGTTCCAACGCCTCTTTGAATTTGAATAGATTGCGCAGAAGATGCCATGTCGGGTAAGTTCACTAAAAAAGTACCTTGACTTTCGGCATCATTATATGGAATACCGTTGATGGTAATGTTGATGCGGCTTGCATCGGTTCCTCTAATTCTAAATCCCGTGTATCCTATGCCGTTACCTGCATCTGCATTTACTTGAATAGAAGGTGTTTGGTTTAAAATGAATGGCAAATCATATCCAACATTTTGTTTGGCAATATCCTGCTTCGTTAGATTTGTTTTGGCAACAGGCAAAGCATCAGAAGCCCTAACCGCATTGATTTCTATGGGTTGCAAGAAATTGGTATCGCTCAACGATTGTTGTTGTTGTGCCACTGAAATAAAACTCAGTTGTATGAGCACACCTAAGAAATATATTTTTTTCATTCAAAAAGTTTTGAGCTAAATATCCGAGATGGTAATGTAAACAAGGGCTTCATGAAAAGAAGCATCTCCCTTCGCAGGCATTATCCTGAGCAGGTTAACGGGTATAATCTCAGCCTTTTGGATAAAAAAGCACCCCGGAAATTTGAGCAATGGTGATAAGAACTTTGTGTTGCAAATATAACAAAGAATATAACATTTGGTAACAATGAATTAATCTATTACTTTTGCTTCGCGAAGTAGAGCAGCGGTAGCTCGTCGGGCTCATAACCCGAAGGTCAGAAGTTCGATCCTTCTCTTCGCAACTAT
>CAIQHJ010000084.1 GCA_903871575.1 uncultured Bacteroidota bacterium | reverse complement strand
CGTGTGGTCGCTGGTTCAAATCCAGTCGTCCCGACAATGTTGTTTTCTAAAACAATTATTATTTTAGAAAACATCACTTAAACTGAATGCCGACTTTAATAGTCGGCATTTTTATTTTGTATAATACTCTAATTCATAAAAAATAATTTTGATTAAGGTAATAAATATATTACTTTTGAAAAGTGAAATCAAATGAATTAATCAGATTGCTGCAAAAAGATGGATGGTTTGTAATCAGGCAAAGCGGCAGCCACATGATTATGCAACACCCTACTAAAAAAGGACAAATCGTTTGTCCTAATCATGGAAGCCATGAGGTTGGAAAAGGATTGGAGAAAAAAATTAAGAAAGACGCAGGAATCTAAAAAAATAATAAGTATGAAAATAGAAATGATTGTAGAAAGAACAAAAACCGGATATTCTGCTTACTCAGAAAAGTATCCTGTTTTTACTGTTGGCAAATCTTTGCAAGAGCTTAAAGCAAATATGCTGGAAGCATTAAATCTTCACTTTAAAGCAAAAGGAAAAATATTCACTGAAGCTGATTTGAAAATCACTTTGGATTTACCACAATTTTTTGAATTCTATAAAGTCATCAATGCAAAAGCACTTTTTGAAAGAATTGGAATGAACCAAAGTTTATTGGCTCAATATATAAAAGGAATCAAAAAGCCTTCATCAAATCAAACTTTAAAAATACTTCATGGTGTGCAACAAATAGGAAATGAATTGGCAGCTATTCGTTTTTTGTTGTAAGTCAAATTGTAGAAGATATGATTGTAATCACATCCTCCAAAAAGTTCGAACTCTCGGTAATCGTCCCGACAAACAAGAAAAAAACCTCTGCATTTTTGCTGAGGTTTTTTCGTATTTAATGAATTTAAGACATTAGATTAAGAATCTTAAAATTGGAATTAAAAAAGTTAATCTTAGTGTGTTGACAGTTATGACAATTGCAAAGCTCTTGGTAACATCAACAAAAACGGAACACATCTGTTCCAATAAAGCACATAATAATTAAAGCCAAGGGCAATATTTTGATAATATTCAGGACGATTATCCCAATAATATTTTTCAGAATTTATTGACCAAGCAACAACCCCAAGCTTAGATACTAAAAACCATTTTTCTAATAATCTAGCAGAGCGGCCATTGCCATCATTAAACGGGTGTATCATAGCTAGCCACAAATGTATCATAGAAGCGAAATAAAAAATTTCCTTATGACTTAGCTCTCTTTTCAAAAGTTCATCAATGTCATCAAATAATTTATCAAATTCTTCCTTTAAAAATTCAGGTTCTACAGCTAAATATACCGGCTTTAACGTTTTTGAATCTCTTACTCCCACTTTTTCTTTTCTCAAGGCACCTCTTTCTTTTGATGGTAGAAGAGTTTTGGACAAAATAGCATGGGCTTTTAAAAAACTTGTTCTATTTAATTTATTTTCTGAGGCAAATTTATAAGCATCCATGAGTGATTCAATTTCTTGAACTTCTTTTTTCTTAGGAGATGTTACCTTTCCTCTATTTCTGAAAAAACTGTTCGCATCTAAAGTATTACCCTCAATCTTAGATGAATAGAGTGATGAAGAAATGATATAATATTCAAAATCTTCAAGTGAAAATTGTGTCTTGGTTTTAAATTTATTAGCTACATCAAACCAGTCAACTTTTACCTTAGTTGAATATTCATTTAAATATGCAGAAGAAACTAATTTTAAATGTTTTCCCATAATTGTAATATATAAATAATATTGGGATAAATAATTTACTAAATAAATTATCAAATATTATGCCAATTAATTTAGTAATTTACAAAATGCAAAATTGACATAATTTCTCCCAAAAAGTTCGAACTCCCGGTAATCATCCCGACAAAAAAGTCATCAATTTTTATTGATGGCTTTTTAATTTAGATATATCAACAAGCATTCTGTTATCTGCTCTTGCCGTTTTAATTCTAATACTATAAAGTCTTCTAAAAGATTAATTGCAGATTTTAAAACTGCGATATCATGCTAAGTCTTTTGTTCTTTTTTTAGATTTCATAAAACGGTCAGAAATTACATAAAGAAACCACAAGGATATAAAAGCGAAATACACTTCAAAGTCATTTCTAAAAAAAACATAAAGATAAAAGCAAAAAACCTTGTCAAAGGCTTTGCTATGTATAGATGAATAAAAATCTATCTTGAAATACAATAATATTTCCATCACTACATATGGCAAAAAAAATAAAAAATGTAAAAACAAGAAAACTATATAAACTAGGTCAAAGTAATAATTCAATCGTTCTTTAAACATAAAGCAATGGGTTTGAAAGTTGTTTTCGGGCGAAATGATTATTATAAATAGATATGCCTCTTTGAATGGAATATGTGTCTTTACTTTCGTCTAGTCCACTTTTTAATATCTGATTCACATTTGCGCCATAAAATAAATCTTCCCCTGAAATACCAAAGGCGGTACCGACAGCTCCGTACAGAATATTGCCGTAATCGTCATATCGAACCAAGGTGTTGTTGTAAATAGACCATTCGCTTACAGCCGAAGGATGGAATTCCTTTCTTTTTATGTCAAGAGGTTTATGATCATCAACCATTGATCGCCAAAAATATTTTTTTTGATCATAATCATTTTTATAAATTGATTTTATTTTATGAAAATATTCTATCCAGTATTTTAGTAGTAGATTAAATTTTTGGGTGTGGTCTTGTAAATTATCCCAAAATACCAATTCCCCTCTTTTACTGGGTCGACCTCCGGCTTTCCCTTCTAATTTTTTAATGCAATGTAAAAGTGGAGAACTGCTCTGCCAACCAACTTTTGCACTTTTATTTTTAGTAACGAAAATAAAATGTGGTTTCCCAAACTTTTCTATGATTCTTCCGGTGTTAATATTTACTAGAACTGAATTTAGCTTGGGAAGATTTTTACTATATGAATAATCACAATTATTTTGTTCAAGTATGTTGATTGTATATCCTATTACACTTCCTGCAATCAGACTTTCCCCCCAATACTTTACATGTTGTTTCTTGGAACGGCTCAAATTCGCACCTGACAATACACCAAGTAGTAGTTTAATGGCTGGGTTGTATTCTTTAAGGGTTGAGGTTTGAAGAATTGAAATACTAGTTGTGGCAACAATAAATGAATTACTTTTTTCTATACTTTTCATAAAAAATTCGAGTTTTTGAGTTCTAAAAAAAATTGAACTGAAGTTTTTAAAATTTTATTACTATAATATAAGCAAAATAAATGACATATCAAAATAAATTTTATCAGTTTGTTTTTTTATAATCTTGTCATCATGAAATCAAACTTCAAATGTAATTATTAAGGTAATTTCAAATTGCTAATGAGCAGTTTTGATATTGATTCGGATAATATTCATTTTTAAACGATAAAACCTCTTTCAAATCCTCCAAAAAGTCCGAAGTCCCGACAATCATCCCGACAATGTTGTTTTTTAATACAACAAAACAGAAAAGAAGCAGATCATGATGGTCTGCTTTTTTAGTTTTAAATGATTTTAATTAAATCACGAAATGATTGTTCACTTAGAATTATCAATAAAATTTATTAATTTAGTTTTATGAATTTGAAGGATATCATATCTATTGATACTGAAGTTTTAGGTGGTCAAACCGTATTTAAAGGAACAAGAGTTCCAGTAGAAACTTTATTTGATCACCTTGAAGCTGGTGTTACTATTGATGACTTTTTGGATGACTTCCCTTCGGTTACGAAAGAACAAGCAATCGCGTTATTAGATTACGCTAATAAATTGCTCAATACAAAAAATTTAGACCAATTATATGCGGCTGTTGCTTGATGAAAATCTCCCTAAAAGACTAAAACAGGATTTTCTTGCACATGAAGTTTTCACCGTTCGTGAAAAATCATGGAATGGAATAAAAAATGGTGAATTGCTAAAGCTGCTACTCGAGAATAATTTTGATGCATTATTGACATTTGATAAGAACTTACAGCATCAACAAAATTTCCAAAAATATACAATAACCGTTTTTGTTATAATTTTGTAAATAAACCCCTGTTTTTAAAATACCCAATTCTAAGCCCCTTAGTTCTGCCAATCCCCTTAATCTGCCAATAGCCGAATATCCTGGATTGGTTTGCTTTTTCAAATCATCAAGCATTTGATGTCCATGATCGGGTCGCATGGGAATAGAAATTTTTCTTTCTTGCATAGCTGCCACAATTTCTTTCACAACAGCATACATATCTACATCACCTTCGAGATGATTGTCTTCATAAAAATCTCCAACATCATTTCTTTTTGTACTGCGCAAATGAATAAAATGAATTCGGTTTCTAAATTGTTTTACCATTTTTGGTAAATCATTATCAACTCTAACACCAAAAGAACCTGTACAGAAACAAAGTCCATTGTTCAAAGAAGGAACCGCTTCTATTAATTGTTCAATATCATTAACCGTGCTCACTACTCTGGGCAATCCCAATAGTGGATACGGCGGATCATCTGGATGGATAACCATTTTAACCTGGCATTCATCCGCAACAGGAATGATCGCTTCTAAAAAATAAATTAAATGGGCTCTTAGTTTTTCGGCATCTAATCCATCATATGAATCGATGGCTTGTTGAAATTGCGCAATCGTAAAACTTTCTTCGCTACCGGGAAGGCCTTTTATCATGTTTTGCTGAAGCAATGTTTTATCGGCATCATTCATGTTTTTAAATCTTGTTGCTGCCCTTTCTATTTCTTCATTGGTATAATCCAATGCTGCATTTTTTCTTTTTAAAATAAAAAGATCAAACGCAATGACTTCTGCTTTAACAAATGACAATGCCAATGATCGATCTGGCATTTCGTAGGTGAGATTTGTTCTGGTCCAATCCATTACTGGCATGAAGTTGTACGTAATGGTATAAATGCCGCAGGCACTGAGGTTTCGAATGGTTGCCTTATAATTTTCTATGTATTTGTCAAATCCATTTGCTTGTGTTTTGATGGATTCATGAACCGGCAAACTTTCAACAACAGACCATATCATTCCTGCAGATTCTACTTCAGCTTTTCGTTTCATTATTTCTTCAATCGACCAGGTTTCTCCATTGGGAATATGGTGAAGTGCGGTAACGACACCTGTACAACCTGCCTGTCGAATATCCCATAAACCAACTGGGTCATTGGGGCCATACCAGCGCATGGTTTGTTGCATTTGATACATAACCGATAATTGTTTTTCAATTAATTAAACGCCACAAGAGGCATTAAAACCACCATCCACTGTAACTTTTGTACCAGTTACAAATTTAGAAGCATCGCTAAGTAACCATATCAGTGCGCCGTCCAATTCGTTGGGATGACCAAAGCGATTGAAAGGAGTATGTTTAATAACGGAACCGCCTCTTTCGGAGTACCCGCCATTTTCATTGGTTAACAATGTTCGGTTTTGTTCTGTTAAAAAGAAACCAGGCATAATTGCATTCATTCTAATTTTATCTCCATAGCGATTGGCCATTTCAACTGAAAACCATTTGGTGAAAGCGTCTACTGCAGCCTTGCCCAAACTGTATCCCATTACTTTGGTTAATGTTCTTTCGGCACTCACTGAGGATATGTTTACAATGCTCCCGCCCCCATTTTCTGCAATGTCTTTACCAAAAATCAACGTTGGCGAAACCGTACCCCAAAGATTTACATCCATCGCCTTCTTCATGCCGTCTATGTTCACACTAAAAACATCTTGTTCGGGTTGAACAATGGCTTCGGGTACATTTCCTCCAGCTGCATTGACCAATCCATCAATTTTACCATACGCAGCTATGATTTTTTCTTTTGCCAAAATCAATTGCGCTTCATTCATCACATCTGCAATTAAAGCGATGGCTTGTCCCCCATTTTCGAGGATGTTTGCAACTCTTTCATTGGCTACCTTTTCGTTTCTACCCAATACGCCAACTACCCCACCCGCACCAGCTATGGCATTGATAAACGACAATCCCAATACGCCAGTTGCACCAGTAACTACGATTACCTTACCTTTTAATGAAAACAAATCTTTTTCGGTATCTATCATGAAGAAAATTTAATGATTTGAACCTTTGTTTAAAACCCCTACAAATTTGTATCAATTTCTTTACAATTCATCTTATCCAGTAAAAAAATGCGACTTTATTTTTAGCATTGTAACATCTTGGTTATGCGTAACCGTTACAAAGAATTTCTCACGATCAAATTGGATGGATTTTCTATTTGCAATTTTTGACCTTCTTTAATCATGTTGGCTAAAGTTGCTCCCATTTTCTTAAAATCAGTAGATATGGTAGTGATGCCATTTTCCACTACTTTTTTAAGCGGTATGTCATTGTAAGAAACAATTCCAACCGATTTCCCAATGGTTAATTGTTGTTGCTTTGCTTGTTCGATAATGTTTACCAAATGAAAATCGTTGGGCACCACAAATGCAGTTCCCGCCTCAATAATATGATTTTGAAAATCAGACACCACAGCATATGGCATACCTTCCTCTTCGCAAAATTGAATGAATCCTTCAACCATCCCAATTGGCTCTTTTTCACCTGGAAAAATCAACATCATTCTAGTATATTTTTTCAATAATCGATTGGCTTTTTTCAATCCATTGTACATGTCTTTAGAAAATTGCTGGCAAATAGATGGATAATTTCTTAGTGTGTCGTTGGTTTGATCCAAAATATACACATCATTTTTAGGTAAACATTTAATCACCGCCTCTACACCAATTAAATTCGTAGGCATGATCACATAAGTTGAATAATTACCATTGCTGTCATTGACCAATTTGGTAAACTGTTTAACATTAAAATGATGAAAATAAATATCAATTTCTGTTTTATTGCCCATTGCCAATTTAAATGCGTTGTAGATATCTTCTTTAAATGCATTCAGCTCATCAAACAATAAAAAAATCCGCTTATCAAATAGCATTTCTTGACTTTTGACATAATACCCTTTTCCAGTTACGGCGTAGATAACGCCTTTCTTTTTTAATTCTTCGTATGCCTGTAAAACGGTATCTCTTGATACAGAATAACCAATACTTACTTTGTTAACGGATGGCAATTTTTCATTCAATTGCAACCTTTTATCTGCAATGGCTTTTTCAATGGACTGCATGATTTGCCGATATTTGGTTGTTCTGGATTGCGCATCTATTTTTATCAATTTCATCCAATCGGTTTTTAATTATTCATAAACTGGTAGCAAGATATTAAGAAACTGGTAGGTAGTGGTATGCTATTTATGCTGAATGGCTTATTTTTATTGTAGCCCAATTAAGGCATCATTACAAGAAGATTTTGAAACCAACACACCAATTTGATTCGGATATTTCCATTTGCACCTTGACCAATATCAATGGCATGGAGGTTGATATTCTTTCATATGGAGCCACCATCAAGGCTTTGCGCATTCCAACTAAAAACAATAAAATTATTGATGTTGTTTTAGGCTTCGATTTACCCGAACAATACATGCAGTCATTTGCCAACAACGCATCTCCATATTTTGGTGCAGTGGTAGGAAGATATGCGGGCAGAATTCAACAAGGGGAATTTTTGATGAATGGACAAACTGTTTGTGTTGAAAAAAATCTTATGCAAAAACATCACCTCCATGGTGGCAAATGTGGCCTAAGTATGTCTAATTGGGAAATGATGAATTACCAAGAAGATGGCAAGTCATCCTCTGTAACGCTGCAATACCTTCTAAAACAGACTGACGATTTTTTTCCTGGTGATTTGTTGGTAACGGTTACATACAGCTTAACTGAAATGAATGCGTTGAAAGTGTCGTACGAAGCTGTTTGTACAAAAGACACAATTGTGAATCTCACCCAACACAGTTATTTTAATTTGGATGGCCATGATGGAGATGTGCAACAACAATTGTTATTCGTCAATGCAGCTCAAGTTTTAGCAACAGATGCCGATTTAATTCCAACAGGAGATTTCATTGATTTAGCAAACCATCCATTTGATTTTTCATCACCAAAAGCTTGTCCTAAAATTATAGATACTAGTTTTGTTGTGCATCAAAATACACAACCAAACGCAACTTTGTATAGTCCTCAAAACCAAATAAGTATGCATGTGTATACCGACCAACCATCGGTGCATGTGTATGTTGGCGGAAAATTGGATGCTGACAGTATAGGTAAACAGCAAGTCAACTATCATACTACGAGTGGCATTTGTTTTGAAACGCAGCATTTCCCAGATTCTCCCAATCACGATTCGTTTCCTACTACCCTTTTGAGAAAAGGTGAAACCTATCATCAAACAACCATTTTTAAATTCGAAATTTAAACCACATGCGAATACTTAAAGTAAGCCTAACAGCAATTTTTATTATTTCCATTTTGGGTTCTTGTAGTCAAAAGCAACCAAGCTTACCCAAACCTAAACCAGTGAATTTTGCAAAAGGGGCAGACATTGGCTGGTTGCCACAGATGGAAGCGAGTGGTTATCGATTTTATGATTCAAATGGCACACAAAAACCATGCTTACAATTGTTGAAAGACAGAGGCATCAACACCATCCGATTGCGCGTTTGGGTTAATCCTTCAAATGACAGCATCAATGGACATTGCAGCAAAGCAGAAACGATTGCTATGGCTTTAAGAGCAAAAGAGATGGGCATGCGCATCATGATAGATTTCCACTACAGTGATTCATGGGCCGACCCATCCAAACAAACCAAACCCGCTGCATGGAATGCACACAATTTTACAACTTTATTAAACGACGTTTATGCACATACGTTTGATGTTGTAGATGGACTTCGCGCTGCTGGGGTTACACCAGAATGGGTACAAATTGGAAATGAAATTATAGGCGGTATGCTATGGCCCGATGGAAGCACAAACAACTTCGCACAATTGGTGCAATTGATAAACAAAGGTTATGAAGCTACGAAAGCCGTTGACCCCAACATTAAAGTGGTAGTGCATATCGATCAGGGAAACAACAATGCAAGATTCAGGTGGTTTTTTGACAATATTAATAGCTATGGCGCTAAATATGATGTGATTGGAGCATCTTATTATCCATTTTGGATCAACAGCGATTACACTGCTACCATCAATGATTTGGGAAACAACTTAAAAGACATGGCCAATAGATACGACAAAGAAGTGATGGTAGTAGAAGTGGGTGGTGATTTCACTTTGGTTCAAAATACTTACGATATGCTAGCGGCTGTTATTAACGCCGTTAGAAACGTACCCAACAATAAAGGTTTGGGTGTAATTTATTGGGAGCCGGAAGGTGAAAAAAGTTGGAGCGGTTATCAACTCAATTGTTGGTTAACTAATGGTAAACCCTCTCCTGCTTTGAATGCTTTTAAAAACTAATCAACATCAACTTCGATGCAAACTTCTTCCAATCATATCCTCCGATTTTTTATTTGCTTGGTGCTATTTTTTTATGCTACTGTTCAATTGACAGCTCAAGTTAGAACCAAAACTAATTTTGGTGCGCAGTGGCTATTTACAAAAGACAGTTCAGCAAAAAAGGATTGGTCGGTTGTCAATATTCCGCATACAGCAGCCATAGAAAAACTGGTTGTAATCAATCAATTTCAAGGTGTATGTCATTACAAAAAAACATTTCAAATCAATGCACAGGCCGACAAAAAACAATTTATTTATTTTGAAGGCGTGATGATGGAAGCAGATGTATTTATCAATGGAAAATGGATTGCCAATCACAAAGGTGGATACTTACCGTTTACGATTGATATCTCCGCTGAGGTTATTCCCAATACAACCAACACGATAGAACTAACGGTTAAGAACACCGACAATCCCGAGATTCCTCCAGGCAAACCATTGAAAGATTTAGACTTCAATTATTATGGTGGCATATATCGAAATGTGTATTTGATAACCACTAATAAGCTATATGTGACAGATGCCGTGGCTGCAAATAAAAAAGCAAGTGGCGGTTTGTTTGTTCACTTTGATAGCGTTTCTCAATCGATAGCTAACGGATATGTGCAAGTGCACATCAAAAACGAGCACAGTACTTCGCAACGAATACATCTAAAAACAACAGTTGATCTCATACACAATAAGCACAACAGTCATTCTTCAATAAGCGCTAACGTTCAACCTTATTCATTTAGTTCGGCTTCGATCAGCTTGGCTGCAAATCAGGATACGGTTATCATGCAAGCCATCAGTATGTTAAATCCGAAATTGTGGTCGCCGTCAAATCCTCAATTGTATCGAGTTGTGGTAAATGTTGTTTCGGGTGAGCAGGTTTGGGATCGTGTGGAGGAAAGCGTGGGGATTCGGTCGATTGCCATCGAAGCGGATGGATTTTATTTGAATGGTAAGCGCACATTTATTTCAGGTACAAACCGTCATCAGGAGTATCCCTACATTGGTTATGCATTGTCGGATGAAGCCCAATATCGGGATGCCGTAAAAATTAAAAATGCAGGTTTTGACTTTGTGCGTTGTTCACACTATCCTCCAGCAACTGCATTTCTCAATGCATGTGACGAATTGGGCATCATGGTTATGAACAGTTTGCCGGGGTGGCAATTTTTTGGTAACGACGCATTCCAAGCTACATCGCTTCAAAATTTACGCGATATGATACGAAGGGACAGAAACCATCCTTCGATTATCTTTTGGGAAAATTCTTTAAATGAAACCGCCATGACCGATGGTTTTATGTTGGCAGCGAATGCAATATTGGATGAAGAAATTCCTTTTCGAAATACCATTGGCGCCAGCTGGTTAGACAACGCCGCATATGAACTTTTTATACCTGCGCGACAACATGCCAAAGCTCCTGATTATTGGACAACATATAACCAGGGCAACAGAAAGCTTTTCATTGCAGAGTATGGCGATTGGGAATATTATGCTCAAAATGCAGGATTCAATCAAACTACTTTCGCCAACTTGAAAGCAGAAGAAAGAACCTCTCGACAATTAAGGGCTTTTGGTGAGAAGCGGTTATTGCAACAAGCTTTCAATTTTCAAGAAGGATCCAACTCAAACAGAAAAGGAAAACAAACCATAGGTGAAGCCAATTGGTTGATGTTTGATTACAACAGAGGATATAGTCCAGATATTGAAAGCTCTGGCATCTCCGACATTTTTAGAATTCCCAAATTTGCTTATTATTTTTATCAAAGTCAGCAACATCCAACGCTACATAATGACAATCGCATTGTTAGCGGCCCAATGGTTTCGATTGCATCTAACTGGAATGCACAATCGCCCACAGACATTAGGGTATTCAGCAATTGCGAATCAGTGGCTTTGTATTTAAATGATTCATTGATAAATAAAATCAACCCTACGATTAATTCATTTAGTGATGCCTTACCTCATCCACCTTTTGTTTTTTCCATTCATCATTTCATTGAAGGAGAATTGAAAGCTGTGGGCTATATCAATGGTAAAGCTGTGTCTCAACATGTGGTTCAATCTACTAAAGAAGCCAAAAAGATAAATCTATCTGTCGATATATCCGGCATCCCCATCCACAAAACGCAACCCGATATTATATTCGTTTATGCCCGCATTGTAGACGAAAAAGGAAATTTGGTGACGGATGCAAACAATGAAATTACATTCAAAGTAAACAGCAAGCATGCCGCATTGATTGGAATGAATCCCATCAAAGCAGAAGCTGGCATTGCTACCATTTTATTAAAAACAAATGGATTACAACGCCAAATAATTTTAACAGCATCATCTCCAGCATTAACATCAGCCGTTACCACAATCAAATAAATATATCCATCGCAATGAAGAACGAATTGATAGCCGCAACTACATCTCATTTCAAGTCGCAATTTGGAAAGGATCCATCCTATGTATTTTTATCGCCGGGAAGGATCAACATCATTGGTGAGCATGTAGATTATAATGACGGATTTGTATTGCCTGCTGCCATAGACAAATATGTATGTGTGGCAATTCAACCAACCCAAAACAATACGATTCGGCTGATTGCAAAAGACTTACAAGATAGCTATGCATTTGAATACAACGAACCGCTAGTACCCATCAATAAAACATGGGTCAATTACATCTTGGGTGTTGTGCATCAATTGGTAAAATCAAACAATAATCCATTGGGCTGCGACATTGTGATTAGCAGCAATATTCCTATTGGCGCGGGCTTGTCTTCATCTGCTGCATTGTCTTGTGGCATTTGTTATGCATTCAATGAGGTTTTTTCTTTGGGCTTATCGAAGAAAGAAATTGCATTGATTGGACAATTATCTGAACATGAATTTGCTGGAGTAAAATGCGGCATCATGGATCAGTTTGCCAGTGTTTTTGGAAAAGAAAATCAAGTAATAAAATTGGATTGCAATACACTTGAATATGAATACTACCCTGCTAACTTCAATGATTATACGCTTTTGTTGCTCGACAGCAAAGTAAAACATACCCATCTTACATCTGGATATAATACAAGAAGAATGGAAGTAGAAGCAGGTCTAATGCAGATCAAATCACAGTATGCAAAAGTTGCTAGTTTTAGAGATTGTACAATGGAGATGTTACATAACATTGAAAATAAAATGGATGCCTTGTACTACAAAAGATGCTGTTTTGTAGTACAAGAAATTGAGCGGGTACAACTGGCTGTTCGTGCATTAGAAAGCGATGATTTCATTGCCTTGGGGAAATTAATGACAGCAACACATGAGGGGCTTTCAAAATTATATGAAGTGAGTTGCGATGAGTTGGATTTTTTGGTAAGCAAAGCTTTGGAGGACACATCAGTGCTTGGAGCGAGAATGATGGGTGGTGGATTTGGTGGATGTAGCATCAACCTGATTCGAAAGGATGCTGTAGATGATTTTATCTTCAAGATGCAAAAGCAGTATCATCAACACTTTGATATAGAACTTCATGGCTATAAAATAAATATTTCACAGGGAAGCAGTACATATCATCGAGCAACAACAATATAAATTATCAACCCATCAAACATGCAACATTTATCTACTAAAGACTATATCGTGTTTTTCTTATACTTCCTCATTATTGCCGGCTATGGCATTTGGGTATATCGAAGAAAAAAGAAATCACAAACCAGCAGCAATGATTATTTTTTAGCAGAAGGTTCACTCACCTGGTGGGCTATTGGCGCGTCTTTGATTGCCAGCAACATCAGTGCAGAGCAATTCATTGGCATGAGTGGCAGTGGATTTAAAATGGGATTGGCCATTGCCACTTATGAATGGATGGCTGCCGCAACCTTGGTGATTGTTGCCATATTTTTTATGCCCGTGTATTTGAAGAATAAAATTTTCACCATGCCGCAATATTTGTACAAACGATACAATAGCAATGTAGCCATGATTATGGCTGTGTTTTGGCTGTTGCTGTACGTATTGGTGAATTTAACTTCTATTCTCTATTTAGGCGCTTTGGCCATTAGCAGCATATCTGGTTTAAACACAACAGCTTGTATGATATTTTTGGCTGTATTTGCCGTCATCATTACATTAGGTGGTATGAAAGTCATCGGATTTACGGATGTAATTCAAGTGTTTTTCTTGATTTTAGGCGGACTAGTTACCACATATTTGGCATTGAACTTGGTAGCAAAAGAATTTGGTTCAGTAGGTGTATTCAACGGATTTCAATTGATGACAACAAAAGCACAAGATCATTTTCACATGATTTTTAACAAGCAGAATCCAAACTATATGGATTTACCCGGGTTGTCTGTACTCATTGGTGGAATGCTAATCATCAATTTGAATTATTGGGGTTGCAATCAGTACATCACGCAAAGAGCGCTCGGCGCAGATTTAAAAACTGCTAGAAGTGGAATTTTATTTGCCGCATTTTTAAAATTGTTAATGCCAATCATTGTGGTGTTGCCAGGTATTGCGGCATATGTATTGTATCAAAATGGAAGTTTTCAATCAGAAATGTTACAAGATGGCACGGTTAATCCAGATAGAGCATATCCGGTGTTGTTAAACTTGTTGCCTGCAGGACTGAAGGGATTGTCCTTTGCTGCATTAACAGCTGCTATTGTTGCTTCATTGGCCGGAAAAGCCAATAGTATAGCTACGATATTCACTTTAGATATTTACAAAACAAAATTGAATACAGCAGCTAGTGAGCAGAAATTGGTTTATGTAGGAAAAATCACCATCATCCTTGCAATGTTTATTGCCGTTTTAGTTGCACCCCTTTTGGGAATAGATAAAAAAGGTGGTTTTCAATACATACAAGAATACACGGGATTCGTAAGTCCGGGTGTATTTGCCATGTTTATTTTAGGATTCTTTTGGAATAAAACCACATCTAACGCAGCATTGTTTGCTACCATCGGTGGTTTCTTATTGTCAATTGCATTTAAGTTTATGCCCCATTGGATTGATTTGTCTTGTTTGAACAGCATCGGTTTTTCGGTAGCCAATGCCGATGGTATTTTTGAAATTCCTTTTATCGATCGAATGGGCTTTGTGTTTATCATTTGTGTGATTGGGATGGTAATCATCAGCTTGTATGAAACTAAAAAAGGAATCATTCCCAATGCATTGGAATTTGATAAAAAAATGTTTCGGGTTTCACCCGCATTTATGGTGGGGACAATTATCATTGTTGCGGTGTTGGCTGCATTGTATAGTTTTTTCTGGTAAGTAAAACGGTTATTGCGGATGTTGCCAAGAGGTGTAAAACTTCCATATTTCAATGGCAAAAAACCATGCCGAAACAACTGTTCCTAAGGCAACAATTGCAGTGAAAACCATCAGAAAAAAAGAATATTTTTTAAAGTCTTCTTCAATGCGTTGAATTCTTAATTTCTCATTGTTTTCTTTGTTGAACTTTTCTATGTAACCACCATTGTTTCTAAACACCAACCCTTCCATAGAAATCACCAATGGATCGATACTTTTAAGGTTTTTATCGAGCAATAAAGTATAGAACAACATGTTCATTTCCCAATCTTTTAACCCAAATTGTTCTTTTATTTTTTGTTGTACAATATCCTTTGTTGATGCAGATGCTTCATCAGTATAGAATTTCAAACCTTTGTATAAATTCTCATATTCCGAAACCAGCTCTTCCAAAATGTAGTCTAATTCTTTGTTGTAATTGATTTCCATACATTAGAAAATTAATTTTCATTTTTTATTTCCAATTTTCAAATATTTTTTTTTAGATTTCAGCATCTCCATTGTTTAAAAAAGTGCCCATTTCATGTTGTCCATTGTGATTTGATTTAGACGCTTCATCTTGCTCAAACTTATTTAACTCATTCAATTGTACCGGCATTAAATTGATGCCAGAGGATGTAATTAAAAACGACCTGATTTCATTAGAATTGGCCATACCTCTTGATTTCATCACGTATAAATATCTTTTTCTTTTGCCTTGCACTGCCTTATCTTCCAACATTACCCAAGTATCTACCATCGAAGAAATTCCTTCATCATTTGGGTTTCTTAAAATAGAACCCAATGTAATAGCTGCAGTAAACATGATGGTAATTTGTTTGGATTTGAGAAATTCGATAAATCGAATCAACAAGATTCGGATATCACTGTTCAGCCCTTCCGTCATCAAATTGGTAACTGGATCGAGAATTAAAATGCTTGGTTTAAAGGTTTCTATTTTCTCTTTGATGGTCATGAAATGGAGCTCTAAATTTTGCAATGAAGGCCTTCCATAATAAAAAGTCAATAATCCTGAATCTACATACTGCTGCAGATCCATACCGATAGATGTCAAATTTCTGATGATTTGAGTTGGTGATTCTTCGAATGCACAATACATACAATTTTTATTCTGCTTACAAGAATCGAGTAAAAAGGATGCGACAATACTGGTTTTTCCCGTACCCGCAGTTCCAGAAATAAGAATGCTACTCCCTTCGAAAACGCCTTTGTTTTCTAGCATTTCATCCAATTGGTGAATTCCCGTAGATAACCGATTATTGGAAACTTTATATTGCATCGACTCATTGATAACAGGAAACACAGCCATTCCAAGTTCATTGATAACAAAAGGATATTCGTTGTTGGCATGTGCAGATCCTCTGTATTTCAAAATCCTCAAACGCCTTGTTGCAATCTGATTCGTTATTTTGTTACTCAATTCAATAACACAATCTGCAACATTCTCTTCTAAGCCCAATCTAGTGATATAAAAATCGCCTTGTTCTGCTGTTACCAATGTTGTTATGTCTTTTTCTTTTAACCAATTAAACAGTCGCTTAAACTCCGATTTCAACAATTTAATATCCAGATGTGCGAAAAGCGTATCCAATGAATCGAGTACAATTCTTTTGGCATTTGTTTTTTTGATGGCTTGTTCGATGATCACAAAAAGCCCATCGATGTTGTACTTTCCAGAGTCGTGTAGTTCATACAATCCGGTATGCAAATGCTCTAAGTACAATTTATTTTCTGCAACAAGTGATTTTAAGTCAAAGGGCAGATTGGATACATTTTCTAGCAATTCGTCCGATTTTTCTTCAAATGTCATGAAGATGCCCGGTTCATTGAATCGCACAATTCCATTGATGATAAATTGCATCGACATAAATGTTTTTCCAGAACCGATTCCGCCAACAATGAGTGTAGGCCTGCTTTTGGGAAACCCACCACTGGTGATAACGTCTAAGCCGTTGATGCCCGATAAAGCTTTCGGCAGCGATTTTACCATGAACTTTTCTGTGCTTTTTATTTTGTTGCTGGTGCTAACGCCCATTGTTTTAAGATTAAAATTTTTTAAATAAATTCATCCAGCAGCAAAATAGTTTTGAATTTGAACGGATTGAATGACCATCATCAATAGCGTTCAATATTGATTTCATATTATCGTGTCTTTAACAAATAAAAAAAGCTGCCTTAAAAAGACAGCTTGTAAAAAATATAGAATTGAAATTAATCACCACCTTTTTTCCAATTGGTCGTATCTCCTTTAAATCTGGTTAGGGCCTTCCATTCGGTTTCCAATCCTTTGTCGCCTTGTTCATTCATCCAAATTTTCAAGTCTGTAAACAATTTTTCTTTCGTTTTATTCAATGATGCATCATCAGCCAGATTTTTCATTTCGAATGCGTCTTTTTTCATATCATACAACTCGAATTCTGGTCTGTTGCGATATAACTTGGCTCTTTCAATATCTTGAGCAGATACATTTCCATCCACCAACCATGATTCATACAATTTGCTACCATGCTTAGAACCTGCAGATAAAAACTCTTCTTTGAAATTTAAATTCCAGATGAGTTTGTATTGGTGATTTTGAATAGAACGCACCGGATAGCAATCTGATCCATTGGAAATACCACGGGTTGTTTGTACACCATACACATAATTTCTGATTTCTGCATTTTTACCTTTGAGCGTTTCCATAAAACTCACGCCATCTATTTGCATGGTTTGTTCCTTGTTGCCTCTTAGCGTTTTTGGATTTCCTCCAGCAGCTTCATACAAAGTTGGCAACACATCAATATATTGAGCAAGAATGGGTGTTCTGGTTGATGGCTTAATCACTTTTGGCCATCTGGTAATGAATGCCGCTTTCAGGCCCATGTTGTAACAGGTCCACTTTCCAAATGGCAATGACGAACCATGTTCGCTTGCAAAAACAAAAAGGGTGTTGTCTTTATTTTTGCTATTGTCTACCATCTTCATACAGTCGCCAACCAAACTATCTGCATACGTAATTTCTGCATAATATCTGGCCAACGCCGATCTGGTTTCTTTTGTGTCAATGAGAAAAGATGGCACTTTCAGTGTCTTGTTGTTGTATGCAGCTTGGTTGCCTCTGTTCCATGGCGTATGAGGCTGATTGGTTGCTACAATCAATAAGTAAGGTTTCGATTTGTCTTTATTGATAAAATTTTCTGCGTCTTTTAGTTCGATGTCAATTCCATCTCCATTATCACTGTTGCGTCCGCCGAGATATTCAAACGGGAAATTGCTCATTGGCGCATAGTGTTGTTTTCCAATTAAAGCAACCCTATATCCCAAGCCAATAAAATGCTGTGCGATGCTGACGATGTTATCGTATACCTGAGCATGATTGGGATACGACCCATTTTTAACAGGGAAAATACCAGTGTATAAACTTTGTCTTG
>CAIQHJ010000083.1 GCA_903871575.1 uncultured Bacteroidota bacterium | reverse complement strand
CGCTTTTCTCTGTAAGGTTCATCAGCAGTGGGTTGCAGTTAATTTATATTGTCGCTTTCGATATGCAGTTTATGAAAAAATCGATGCAAGATTGGAGCCAACAAAATACCGAATGTTGAGAGAAAAGTGATGCCGCTAAACAATGCATATATCGAAGCAAATACTTTGGCTGTTTTGGTTAAAACAATATGGCTATCGATGATCGGGCCCATTCCACTCAATATCATGGAGGCATTCAACAAACTGTCGTACCAGTCCATTTCTGGTATGGTTATTTTATACCCAACTACACCAATAAGCAAACTGACCATCAACACCATTGTTGCAATCAAGATGTTTTTTCGCAACCTTTTTAGGTAAGTCGTTTTACTGGCTAAGGATTGTTTTTTGTGTTCGTACATGAGCAAATGTTGTTTGGATGCAATGAAAATTATTTAAAAGGAATGTCATAACCAATCAAACCAATCAATTCGAAATATCCAAATCCATGTTTGGCATAATTGTTTTTTAATTGATTCGTATTGGCCAACGCGTTTACATATCTAACATATCCAGTTTTGGCTGTTCCTTCCAGAAAGAAACGTTTAGAAAAATAATACCTCAAACCACCTTCCACGCTGATGTTGTAGCCTGCCACATGGAAATTATTGTTCAGTCTGTCGCCTCGCCATGTAAAATCTGTTCTGGGTATATTGATGCCAGCGCCTATTTTTCCAATGCCATTCAAAATCGATTTTTTATTTTTTGAAGATACAAGAATGGAACGTTGTTGTACATAGTTGATGTGCAGCCAATTTGCACCATCCGTATGTTCGAAATGCAAGTTGGTTGCTGGATTTAAGATGCTGTCTCCATCTACTGCAATGCCATCAATCGTACCGGTGATGCGCACTTTTTGAAAATCGGTAACCACATATTTAGCGTGATCAAAATTAATTTCGATGGCTTTAGAATGTTGTTGATTTAAATAAAATCCAATTCTATAATTGTATTGTGGGATGGAAATATCTGCCGGACTTTTATAAATCGCCTCTAAATCGGGCTTGTCGTTTGCCTTTACTTGATGTATAACGAAGTCGTTTCCGTTGCTAAATTTAAAATGTATGTTGCTTTTGGTGTACCACTCTGTATTGTAACCCCATTGAATGTACATGCCCTTCAACCATTTTTTATTGGTTTGGGCTTGTGTAAGTTGGATGATGAGAAAGGTTAAAAGTATGCCGATTGTTTTTTTCATGATATAGAAGTGCAATAAGTATAGCTAGAAAATGTATTCGCCTCAAAACTATGATATCTTTCATGATTCGCACTGCTATGCTTTCGCTTCGGTTCAAAATTCTTCAATTATTTTTAAGTGTGCATGAAATTACCAAATGATTTGCTCAACAACAACCAAGCATGCTGTTCCTAAATATTGGCAATAATAAAGGCTAAAATATGCGGCAATCCATTTATATAAACATGCGAACATGCAATAATTGCATTTAATTTTCGAGAATGCGGAAACAAAGTCAGAACAAAAAAATAAATCGCGACATAATTTCATTTTAATGCTGTTGGATACGGATTTGATAAGGAGAGAAAGAACAAAACAATTCAATTATGAACTTCAATAATTTCACCATCAAAGCATCCGAAGTTGTGCAACAGGCACAGCAAATGGCTTTCAACGCAAAGCATCCCAATATAGAAGTGGAACATTTGTTGAAAGTGCTTTTGACTATGGAAGACTCACCGATATCGTATTTACTAAAAAAGAACAATGTCACCATACCGGTGTTGGAAACCAAACTTGCAGAACTAATAAATAAATTGCCACAAACAAGCGGCGAACCGGCTCAGTCGCTGGGCCGTGAAGCCAATGCCGTACTCCTCCGAGCAGGGGCTGTTTTAGCTACGTTTGGCGATGAATTTGTAACACCCGAACATATTTTATTGGCCATGCTTCTGGGAAAAGATGCCATTGCCACATTGCTCAAAAATGCCGGATTAACAGAATCGGGATTAATTGTTGCCATCAAAGAATTAAGAAAAGGCAGTACCATTTCTTCTCAAACCCAAGATAACGCTTTCAATGCGCTCAATAAATATGCAAAAAATTTAATTGAGATGGCGCGCCAAGGCAAGTTGGATCCTGTGATTGGAAGAGACGAAGAAATTAGAAGAACGCTGCATATTTTAAGCAGAAGAACCAAGAATAATCCCATTTTGGTTGGAGAGCCTGGTGTAGGTAAAACGGCTATAGCAGAGGGTTTGGCCATGAGAATTGTAAATGGCGATGTGCCAGAAAATTTAAAATCTAAGATTATTTATTCGTTGGATATGGGACAGTTGATTGCTGGCGCAAAATACAAAGGAGAGTTTGAAGAGCGCTTAAAATCAGTTGTAAAAGAAGTAAGCCAAAGCGACGGTGATATCATTTTGTTTATTGATGAGATACATACGTTGGTTGGAGCTGGCGGCGGCGACGGGGCGATGGATGCGGCCAATATTTTGAAGCCGGCACTGGCGAGAGGAGAATTGCGTGCTATCGGCGCCACTACCTTAAATGAATACCAAAAATATTTCGAAAAAGACAAGGCATTGGAAAGGCGTTTTCAAAAAGTAATGATTGATGAGCCTTCCACTGAAGATGCCATTTCCATCCTAAGGGGATTGAAAGATCGCTATGAAACTTACCATCATGTGCGCATCAAAGATGAAGCCATCATCGCTGCGGTTGAATTATCCAGTAGATACATTACCGATCGGTTTTTACCCGATAAGGCCATCGATTTAATTGATGAAAGTGCCGCCAAACTTAGGTTGGAAATGAATTCAATGCCAGAAGAATTAGACAAACTCGAACGCTTGATTCGTCAACTTGAAATAGAAAGAGAAGCCATCAAAAGAGAGCATGATGAAGTTAAATTGAAAGATTTAAATACAGAAATCGCGAATTTATCTGTAGAAAGAGATACCTACAAATCGAAGTGGGAACAAGAAAAAGAGATTGTAGAAATCATTCAAAACGGAAAAGCGAATATTGAAAAATTGAAATTAGAGGCGGAGCAACTCGAACGAAATGGAGAGTATGGAAAAGTAGCAGAAATAAGATACGGGAAAGTACAAGCCCAAGAAAAATTGATAGAAGTTTCGATGCATCAGTTGGCCGATTTATCGGAAAAGCGATTGCTAAAAGAAGAAGTGGATGCAGATGATATTGCAGAAAGTGTGGCCAAATCTACAGGCATTCCGGTTGCCAAAATGATGCAAGGCGAGAAAGAAAAATTGTTGCAATTGGAAACGGAGTTACACAAAAGGGTAGTAGGACAAGAAGAAGCGATTGAAGCCGTGTCGGATGCAATTCGCAGGAGCCGAGCTGGTTTGCAGGATGCTAAAAAGCCAATAGGTTCATTCATTTTTTTGGGAACTACAGGCGTTGGTAAAACAGAGCTAGCAAAGGCTTTGGCCGATTATCTTTTTGATGATGATGGTATGATGACCAGAATTGACATGAGTGAATACCAAGAAAAACACTCAGTTAGTCGCTTGGTAGGCGCACCTCCAGGTTACATTGGATACGAAGAAGGCGGACAATTAACCGAGGCCGTTAGAAGAAAACCATATTCAGTGGTGTTGTTGGATGAAATCGAAAAGGCGCATCCAGATGTATTCAATATTTTATTGCAAGTATTGGATGATGGTAGGCTTACAGACAACAAAGGAAGAGTGGTTAATTTTAAAAACACCATCATCATCATGACGAGCAATTTGGGTAGTCAAATCATTCAGGAAAATTTCGAAAAGGTAGATGAAGCAAACAAGGATGTGATTGTAGAAAGTACCAAGTTGGAATTGATGAGCTTATTGAAGCAAACCATTCGCCCAGAGCTGCTGAATAGAATCGATGAAGTGATTATGTTTCAACCGTTGATGAGGGCTGATAT
Organism: uncultured Bacteroidota bacterium; assembly: GCA_903871575.1. Classification (GTDB taxonomy): domain Bacteria; phylum Bacteroidota; class Bacteroidia; order Chitinophagales; family Chitinophagaceae; genus Ferruginibacter. The sequence goes on along the minus strand of CAIQHJ010000083.1, from coordinate 347 downwards.
TAAAAAGATTATCGAAATACAATTAAATGATCTAAGAAAATTGGTGAAGCAAAATGGGATTGACTTGTTTTACACCGACTATACCATCGACTATCTATCTGAAAATGGATTTGATGCGCAGTATGGAGCCAGGCCTCTGAAAAGATTGATTCAAAAGAAAATCGTCAATCAATTGAGTAAGAAAATATTGTCGGGTGAAGTAGAAAGCGCCCATCCAGTTACGGTGGATGTGTTTGATGGGGTGGTTGTTTTTAGAAATGACAATGTGACTAAATCGGCTTTGGCAATACAATAACATTTTTTTATGAAATCTCAAATTGTTGTATGTCAATTAGTTGTGTGAGTTT
>CAIQHJ010000082.1 GCA_903871575.1 uncultured Bacteroidota bacterium | reverse complement strand
CTGCATCAACGGAATCACGATTTCAGATTTTGATAAACTGCTGCAAGCAATATGTCCAGGAAATTTTTCTACATCAGGCACGAGTATGGTTTGCTTTTGTTCCCATGCAGCACCGCAAACCCCACGGCCTTTCCTAATGCGAGTGCATGCTACCGGGCCCTGAAAAGGACCCAACACCAACTCACCATTTTTTACAATATAAAAACCCACCCACAACCATCCAAACTGCACTTTCAATGCCGCCGATATATTAGCCATGTTGGCTATGCCATCGTCCTCGCCTTCCAGCAAACCCTTGATTTGTGGAATAATACTTTCATATTGTTCAATTTTTGTACCCGCTGTAATGATTAAATCTTCTGACATTTTTTTGATTTATAATTGTTGAAGGAGTGTGTGAATCAATTCATGCTCAAACCCTTTTTGCATCAGATAGTTTTGAATCTTCTTTTTCTGAACAAATATGTTTTTTTCTTTTTTTACCTCTTTGTGTTTGGCATGAAAAAGCTTTTCCAAAGTACGCAAATAATCATCTTCAGAAATCTGGTTCAACGCCTTTTTTATACAATACTCACTTATTTTGTTTTGCTTCAACGCATATTTTATTTTCACCTTCCCCCATTCTTTTACCCTAAATTTTCCCCCTGCAAATGCAATCGCATAGCGTTCTTCATTGAGATAATTTTCACTGATTAATGAAGCCATCAATGTGTCCACTTGATCTTTATATAACCCATAACCAAATAGCTTTTCTTTTACTTCCTGGTGGTTTCTTTCCTGGTATGCACAATATTGACGGATTTTCTGCGCCGCCTGCTCTATGCCAATATTTAATGGATTTGCCAAATGTTGAAAATTTGTGTTTCAATGTTGAAATTAGGAACAAATTAACTTGCTTTCATTAACGGCAATCTTTTATCTTTGGCGCACATTAAAATTTGCTTATGAAGTTTATCGTTTCCTCCTCCGCTTTGCTCAAGCAATTACAGCAAATTAGCGGTGTAATCAATAGCAATACGGTATTGCCTATTTTAGAAGACTTTCTTTTTGAGATTGATAAAAACAAACTCACCGTTACGGCTACCGATTTAGAAACTGTTATGAAAGTGCATTTGCCTATCGAAGCAAAAGACACCGGGAAAGTTTGTATCCCTGCAAAAATCTTAATGGATTCTTTAAAAAACATTGCAGAACAACCCCTCACTTTCAACATCGACAAAAACTATGGTATTGAAATAACCAGCGACAATGGAAAGTATAAAGTAATGGGCGAAAACCCCGACAATTTTCCCCGCGAACCACAAGCTGATGATGCCAACTCTTTCAGCATGAGTTCTTCTGCTTTGGTTACAGCCATCAACAAATCCATTTTTGCGGTTAGCAATGATGATCTTCGTCCGGCAATGACGGGCGTTTTCTTTGAATTGGAAAACAACAGCATTACGTTTGTTGCCACTGATGCACATCGCTTGGTGCGTTACACCAGAAAAGATGTTACTTGTCCAAAGAAAGGCGCATTCATCGTTCCAAAAAAACCTTTGTCTTTGCTTAAAAGCGCTTTGCCAGATAACGACGACGAACTAACCATCTCTTACAATGAAAGCCATTTATTTGTAACCCACGGTGGAACAGAGTTGGTTTGTCGATTGATTGATGCGCGTTTTCCAGATTATAAAGTGGTGATTCCTACAGACAACCCCTACAAATTGGTGGTTAACAGACACGATTTTCAAAATGCATTGCGTAGGGTTAGCGTTTTCAGCAACAAAAGCACCAACCAAATTGCGTTGAATATCAACGGAAGCGAATTGCATTTAGCTGCGCAGGATGTAGATTTCAGCAATGAAGGAAACGAACGCATGGCTTGTCAATATGATGGCGAAAATTTACAAATCGCTTTCAATGCCAAATTCTTAATTGAAATGTTGAACGGGGCTGAAACCAATGAAATCAACATGGAATTAAGCACTTCCACAAAGGCAGGAATCATCAAGCCAAGTGAGCAAGGAGACAACGAAGCGTTGTTGATGTTGGTTATGCCGTTGATGCTTAACAATTAGTACTTACTTACCTTTTACAAATACAAAGCTCCTCAAATTGGGAGCTTTTTTTATGCGCATACATACCTTTCCTTCCTGAACATTTGTAAAAAAAAGAACCGCACGGTTGAGGTGCGGTTCGGATTGATGATAATCAGTTAGTTTGTTATGGTATTATAATTTGTTGATTTTTTGTGTCAATGTTTGACCATTCATGTTCACCAACAATATGTAAGAACCTTTAGCCAACTGAGTAGCTGGAACTGCAATTTTGTTGGTTCCAACATTCACTTGTGCAGTTGTGGTGAAAATTCTTCTGCCGCTTAAATCTGCAATGGTTAAAGTAACTTTTTCTTTGGTTTCTGATTCCAACACAGCCGTCATGTTTTGAACAACTGGATTTGGATGAACAGACAATGTAGTTAATCCAAGGTTTCTCACATTTTTAATGCTGCTGAATTTGTATGAATTGTCGTTGTCAATCATACGCAATCTGTAATAATTGATGCCTTTAACAGGGTTGGCATCGATATAGCGATAATCATTACCATTGCTGTTGTTGGCAGCTTGTACAAATCCAATGGTTGAAAAGTTCAATCCATCATTGCTGCGTTCTACAGCAAATTTATTGGTGTTGATTTCTTGTGTAGTTGACCAATTGAGATGATTTGCTGTGCCAATGCGTTTTGCATCAAAGCTCATCAAGGTTACTGGCGCAAGACCTGTATAATTAATCACAATGCTGTCTAATCCAATGATGTTGCCAAAATCACTTTGTCCTTCGAAAGCCAATTGAACCGTTTGTCCGTTGTAGGCAGAGATGTCTACAATTTCATTTTTCCAATATGGAACGGCAGCAGTAGCATCAGCTCTTTGGAAACCAGCCAAGCGTGTCCAGGTAGCTCCTTTATCGGTAGAAATAGATAAGAACAAACTATCAAAAGATGTTGCGAAAACCGCATCACGACTCATCCAAAAATCTACAGTTGTAACAGGTGCTGGATTGGGTGCCAACGGTGTTGGTAAGGCGATGCAATTGCTAAACAATCGGCTAACAAAACCAGCAGAGTTAGATCCACTATAGCTATCAAACAAATAAAAAGTTTCGCCTTGTTTTGGAGCCAAAGAATCTACTTGGTCTAGATTGGCATATTTACCCGTTTGTAAGGTCCACAATTGTGCGTCTCCAGCAACAACATTAACCCAACCGAAAACAGGCAAAGTAGTTTCGGCGTCTTCTACAATAGGATAAGTAGATAAAGTTGTAGCAGTAGTGGTTAAATTAAATAGACTATCATTTAAAGTAGTGCCATCTCCAGTTAAATTTACATATGCAGCCTCATCGTTGTCGCCTGCATTGCTTAAGTTGATGCCAGCAAAGCTGATGATTTCAGAAGCACCAGGAGCAATAACGTTTGTGTTTGATAAAGTTGATGAGAAAGTATTGGCACCAGTTATGGCTAAGGTAACGGCTGCAGCACCTGCAGCAATATCGTTCAAACCATCGTTGGTGAGTTCTACAGATAAAGTTTGTGGTGCATCAAAACAAGTAACATTCAAACTAGAAATATCGGTAACTGCAGCATCTATTGCGTATTGGTGCACAAACTGAATAGCAGGGCGGAAAGCACTTGCAGTTAAATTACTTGTGCCAGGCGTTGGAATGATTGTATTGTTGTATCTGCGTGTTGTTAATGCAGCAGCGTCAGCAGCGTTTCCAATTGCCGAATAAAATACAATTCCTGTGTGTACAACATTGTCTGTTCTTTCTATTAAAACTTGAAGGTTGCTTCCGGCTGTTCTAATAAATGGTGTAGATAAAGTAACACCTACAATGCCTGTTGGCGTTGCATTTAGTGTGCCATCGAATACGGTTGTGTATCCGGTTAAGCTATACGTTCCTGAAGTGAATGTAGTAGTCGCTGCAGAAATGTTTTTCATCCTTATTCTAAAGTTCGAAATGGCTGG
>CAIQHJ010000081.1 GCA_903871575.1 uncultured Bacteroidota bacterium | reverse complement strand
CTGATCTTTCAAACGAGAAACAGCATTCCATACTTCCGGACTCACATACACTTGTTGACTGATGTTGTATTCAAATTCCGATTTAATGGTACTGGTTAACACCTGATGGTAAGCTGGAGCAGATAATCCCGTACAATCCAACCTTGCTACCAATGCTGCCAAACCACAACGTTCTGCAAATAAGGTCAACCGCTCTAATGACTGTAGTCTTAATTTATTCCCTTCATCATTCTTTACGGGTTGGGTTTCCATTTGCTTTTTAAAAGCTTTGAATTCAGATTGCAAAGACCACGACAGATAGATCAAACCAATAGTCATCAGCAACTGTAGATATACAAAAAAACTATCCAACATAATTAAAAGTTTAGACACAAAAGTAAACAACCTGATGCAACAAATTCCTCCTTTCGGAAATTGCTTTCGCTTAAAGGAAGAATTTGAATGTATTTTTGTGGAAAATTATTTCAAATGGAAACAAATACAATAGCACCGGTTCAATTTACCCAAAGCGCCATAGAAGAAATTGTTCGCATTCTCCATGACGCCAATCGCAAAGAAGCCAGTTTTTTGAGAGTAGGTGTGAAGGGTGGAGGATGCAGCGGTATGACTTATGTGTTGGAAATGGATGAGCAAAAACCCAATGACCAGGTTTTTGAAACAAACGAATTCTCTTTTATCATGGACAAATCACACGAAATCTATTTGATGGGTATGGAGATCAATTGGGATGGGGGATTGAACGCGCGAGGGTTTACGTTTAAAAACCCAAATGCGAGCAGCACTTGTGGATGTGGGACGAGCTTTGCAGTCTAATAAATTTGTTTCAAAGGTTCAAAAGGTTCAATTCGTTCAAAAGGTTACGATGTGAGCAAACATGTTGAACATTTAAACGTGTTAAGCCTTTTCAACATGATTAAAATAGGCATAAAAAAATCCCGTCATTGACGGGATTTTTATTTCTTAGAAATTAATATTAAAGTTCTGGAGCTTTTACTCTTTCTCTTTCTTCTCTTGCAGCACCCAATGGTTTGTCTTTTGCAAAATCAATGAGTACAGGTGCACCTACAAAAATAGATGAGTATGTACCGGTGATTACACCAATCAACATGGCGAATGCAAAACCTCTGGTTACTTCACCACCAAAGATGAACAAGATCAAGATGGTTAAGAATACAGTTAATGAAGTCATTACTGTACGGCTCAATGTATCGTTGATGGCTTTATTGATGATGGTAGTTTTGCTTTCTCCTTTCATGTCGCGAGAGTATTCTCTAATTCTGTCAAATACAATTACGGTATCATTCATAGAGAAACCAATTACGGTCAGAATCGCTGCTATGAAATGTTGATCAATTTCTAATGGGAAAGGCACGATATCCTTAAAGAATGCAAATACTGCCAATGTTACCAATACGTCATGCAACAAAGTAAGGATGGTTCCTGCAGAATATCTCCAATCACGGAATCGAGCAAAGATGTACAAGAAGATGATCAACATAGCAAAGATGGTTGCTTTGATGGCACCTCTTTTTAAATCATCAGAAATACTTGGCTGAACAGTAGTAGAACTCTGTACATAATCTGAAACGAATTTCGGATACGTGATATCGGATGGCAAAACAGATTTCAAGCCAACCATGATTTTTGATTGTACAGTGCTATCTGCGTTGTCAATTCCTTTCAAATATGCGGTTGTGATGTTGATGTGCTTGCCATCTTCACCAATGGTTTTTAAGGTAATGTTATCGCCATCTAATGCAGATTTCAAATCATCTCTGAATTGATCAGCATTTACTTTTTGTGTGAAAGCTATGGTATAACTACGCCCCCCTTTAAATTCAACACCTTGATGAAAACCAACAAAGAAAGAAGCCACACCTGCTAACAATACAAAAGAAGAAATGATGTATGCAACTTTTCTATATTCAATGAACTTGTAATTGGCGTGTTTGAAAATACGCTTAGACAGGCCAGTAAAATAATTGAAATGTCTTTGTTTGTTTGTCCAAAACTCGGTAATCAATCTTGAGAACAAAATACCACAGAACAAGGATAATAAAATACCGATGATTTGAGTAGTAGCAAAACCCAATACAGGACCCAAGCCAAAATAGGCAAGGATGATAGCCGTTAACAATGAAGTAACGTGCGCATCAATAACAGGTGCAAGTGAGCGCTTGTAACCATCATTAACAGATTGTTCGTAGGTTTTACCTTTTGAAAGTTCTTCTTTAATTCTTTCAAAAATAATTACGTTGGTATCTACAGCCATACCAATGGTCAGTACCAAACCGGCAATACCTGCAGCTGTTAAAGTGAAACCCAAAGCAGTTAACACGCCAATGGTAAACAATAAGTTGAATATCAATGCTAAGTTGGCCACCCAACCACCAGTGTTGTAATAAACCAACATTAATAAGAAAATAACAACAAATGCAATTAAGAAAGACATGATACCTCCGTTAACCGCAGCCTTACCCAAAGTTGGACCAACCACTTGTTCTGCAACAATTTTTGCAGGAGCATCCAATTTACCAGACTTTAAAATGTTGGCTAAATCTTGAGCTTCTTCTACAGTGAATTTTCCAGAAATTTCAGAATTCCCACCTTCGATTGCGCCATTAACATTTGGAGCACTATAAACAATATTATCTAAAGCGATAGCGATTGGTCTGCCCACATTTTTACCTGTCATTCTTGCCCAAATTTTACTTCCGGCATTGGTCATCACCATTTTGATAGCAGGTTTTCCCATTTCATCATAATCTTGTCTAGCTTCTTCCACACCATCACCTTCTAAAGTTGCCTTATCTGAACCAGGAATAGTTTTTACTGCATACAAAGGGAAATATCTTTGGTTGCCTTTTGCACTTTTTTCTTCAATGCCAAATAGGAATTTAACGTTAGCAGGCAATGCATTTTTTACCACATCGTTATTGATGTAACTAAAAAACATTCCTGTGTCTTGTAATGCTACTACACCAATATTGGGTGCATAAAAACGTTTGCCACTTTGGTCTGTTTGCGCATCAATTGGATTGATTACCCTAAAAAATGGATTTTGATTTTGCTTAGCCAAAACTGTGTCAGCCAATTTTGCAGTGTCTCCAGCATTTATGCCATTCAAATAATTTTTTAAATTCTCGTCTGCAATTCTTAATGCACCAGCCAATTCATCTATTTGGTAAACTTCCCAAAATTGGAGGTTAGCCGAAGATTGTAAAAATTTACGAACCCTTTCTGGGTCATTCACACCAGCCAATTCAACATTGATAACACCTTTGTTTTCATCCAAGTTGATGTTTGGTTGTGCAACGCCAAATTTGTCGATACGCTTAACCAAGATTTTATATGTTTGATTGATGGCTCCTTTTGCAATCAATCTGATTTTTGCAATAACGGCATCATCATTGTCGTCAATTTTTACTTCTTTACCCGGACCAGCAAATACAGCGGATAATTTACCAGAGCCGTTTTGTTTGATATAAGCATCGCTAAACAAAGTTATGTAATCAGCTTCGCTGCTTGATTTTTGTGCAGTAGCCGTTCTTAATGCATTTTGCAATAAAGCGTCTTTAGGGTTGTTGCTCAAAGATTTAATCATTCCCTCTAAGCTTACGTCCATAGTTACACTCATACCACCTTGCAAATCCAAACCAAGATTTAACTCGTTTTCTTTACATTTTTGATAGGTAGCACCTAAGTAAATTTCTTTGTCTTTGGTACTGTCCAAAATCTTTTGTGTTCTCACTTTTACCAAGGCATCTCTCTCATCAGGAGATAAATTACCGGCCGTCTTTTTTACGAGTTTTTCTGCCTGTGCTTTGGCTTTTCCTTCATAGTTCTTTACAGCCCAAGTGTAAGACAACTCCCATAGAGAAATGATAATCAACGCGATGGTAAAAAACCATACTAAACCTTTCAGTTTCATGTGCTTGTTTTTTTTGTTTCTACATTCTCATTTTCTCAACAATGTTTTAATGTTAAGCAAATGCAATGAACTTTAATTGACTTTTGGTCGTAAAATAATTTAAGTGTGCAAAGATAGGGGAAAAAGCTATTGATTGAAATCCCCCTAAATTATAAATTTTTCTGTTGTTTTATCCATTCAAAATATTGATTGTAAACATTTTAAATTGAATGAATTTTGTTAAGATAGTAGCTTTGTTTTATAAATGCAAGAAATGACTTCTAAATTGTGTTGGATTTTTAATCATTGACCATGTTTTTTTGATTCGCCCACATCCTTCCTTTAATTGATTTTAATTTTAAATTGATAGATTTGTTTCAACTAAATAAATGTTATGCAACTTTCTAATTTAATGACCCGCTTTAATGAACCCGAAACACTAAAGATGGCTAAATTGAGCAGAGCGCTTAAAGCCGAGGGCGTTGACATTACCGATTTAAGTTTAGGCGAACCTGATTTTGATACACCAATCCACATTAAAGAAGCAGCAAAAAAAGCAATTGACGACAATTTTAGTCATTATACGCCGGTTGCCGGCTATCTGGAATTGAGAGAAGCTGTTTGCACGAAACTGAAAAGAGACAACCAGTTGCATTTTACACCCGATCAAATTGTGGTAAGCACTGGCGCAAAACAAAGCATTGCCAATTTGGTTTTAGCGCTTGTTGGTGAAGGCGATGAAGTTATTATTCCAACGCCGTATTGGGTAACGTACAGTGAAATTGTTAAGCTAGCAGGAGGGAAACCCATTTTGGTGAAAACCAAATTTGAAAATGGATATAAAATTACAGGGTCAGAACTCGAAGCACATATCAATGCCAAAACAAAATTGTTTATGTTCTCTTCACCTTGCAATCCTTCTGGCGCTGTGTATAATTTAAAAGATCTCCAATCCTTGGTTGACGTATTTACACATCACCCCAATATTGTCATCATGAGTGATGAGATTTACGAGTACATAAATTATGATGGACAACATGAAAGCATTGCTCAGTTTGAAGCAGTAAAAGACAGGACTGTGGTGATCAACGGTTTGAGCAAGGGTTATGCCATGACCGGTTGGAGAGTTGGCTATATGGCTGCACCTACCACAATTGCCAAAGCCTGTGAAAAATTACAAGGTCAATTTACCAGTGCAACCAATTCTATTGCACAAAGAGCCGCCATTACCGCATTGCTCAGCGATTTGAAACCTACTATTGAAATGGTGGAAGCATTCAAAAGCAGAAGAAACCGCATAATGGAATTAATGGCATCAATTCCTAACATCAATCTACAAGAACCTCCAGGCGCTTTTTATATTTTTCCAGACGTGAGTGCTTATTTTGGAAAGCAAACTGCCCAAGGGTTGGTTATTGAAAATGCCGACGATTTATCGATGTATTTGCTCCATACAGCGCATGTTACAACCGTTACTGGATCTGCATTTGGTGAGCCCAATTGTATTCGATTGTCTTTCGCCAATAGCATTGAAAATATAGAAAAGGGAACAATGAAATTAAAAAAGGCACTAGCAGAATTGGTTTAGTTGGTCTCGCTTTTTTCTAACAAGAGCTGATGTAGTGCAATTACCTGAGGGACCAATAAGCGAGTTTCGTCATTTTGTATAACGTAATCGCATAGCCGCATTTTATCATCTTCATTCATTTGTTTACTCATCCTTGCCAAAACCTGCTCTTTACTGATGTTGTCGCGTTGCATGATCCGATTGATGCGCACGGCAGGAGGAGCATAGACGCCAATAATTAAATCGAGTTTTTTTTCAGCATGACTTTCGAAAATCAATGCCGCTTCTTTTAAACAATAAGGCGTTGTTTGAAGCTGCATCCAATCTTCAGCAGCAGCTATAGTAATCGGATGCACCAATGCATTCAGCGCATTTAATTTTTCTACATCATGAAATACAACAGTTGCCACAAATTCTCGATTATATGCGCCATTGATGTAGCTTTTTTCTCCAAATAAGGATTGTATTCCTTTAATAATTGTAGTGTTGGAATTCATCAATTGCTTTGCAGCGGCATCCGCATAAAAAACAGGGTGGCCCAATATTTCAAATATTGCCGCAACAGTAGACTTTCCACTGCCAATTCCCCCGGTGATACCAACTTTAAGCATGATACAATTGTGTAGAAATATTTAACAATACGATCTAACAAAAAGAAAATGGCCAATTATTGGCGATGTATGTAACGGCTTGATTATTTTTTTACCTCTGTAGCTACCTTATTTACATTGGCTGTCCATTCCATACTCAATGCACTTTTTTCAATTTTAATGTAACTGCCCGGACTTACTTCCAAACTCAATGTGCCATCTTCATTCACTTTATTGATGGTGCCATGAATACCGGCAATGGTAACAATTTTATCTCCCTTTTGTAAATCTTCTACAAATTTCTTTTGTTGTTTCGCTTTTTTTGCTTGAGGTCTGATCATGAATAGCCAAAATACCAAAATCATCATTCCCATTATGATTAATGTAGAAGTGCTTCCGCCTGGTTGTGCCTGAAGAAAAATGTTCATTGTTTGCATGTGTTGTTTTTATGTTTTGTGTATGAATGAAATGGATGTTAATCTTTACCGATGACGGTGCCTTTAAGTAACAAAGTTGGAAATTCTGGCTCCGCATTGGAAGTTACAGTGATGGTTTTATGTGCTTCACCTGGTTTTCTATCGCTATTGAATTTTACTTTTAAGTATCCAATTTCTCCTGGCTCAATAGGTTTTTCGGGTTTTTCTGGAACGGTACAGCCGCAGCTGGCTAAAGCTTCTACAACAACCAAAGGTTCTTTGCCGGTGTTTTTAAAACGATAGCTAAATTCAACCATTTCACCTTCTTTTATCTTGCCAAAATCAAAAACAGAATCGATAATTTCAACAGTGGTGTGTGCTTTAAAGGTTGGTTTTTCAGCAGTTTTCGGGCGAACAATATGGTCAGTTTTTCTGACGTCGCATCCAGAAAACAAAACGGTAATAAAAGATAAAGACAAAAAGAAATTTTTCATTGAAAAGATAGTTTACAACGTACTGTTCTTAAAGTTTTTTTTGATGATTTTGTTTTCAGCCGATAACTCCTTGTGTATGTTATCGAGCAAGCCATTCACAAATTGCCCGCTTTGAACGGTGCTGTAAGCTTTGGCTAAATCAATGTATTCATTGATGGTTACTTTGGTAGGGATAGTTTCGAAATATAAAAATTCACAAACGCCCAATTGCAATATGATCAAATCCAAAGAAGCAATTCTATCTGCATCCCAGTTTTTTAATTTGGGTTTTATCAGCTCTAAGGTATAATCTGTTTTTTCCAACACGGTACGCAACAAATCTTTCGCAAAGCTCATTTTTTCTGCACTAAGAATGTTGTTAAAAGTACAACCGTTGGGTTTGTTGAAATAATTTGACACCATGGTTTGCATGAGCTCGGCATCATCATCCCAATTGATAAACAATTCTTCCAAATGGTTAATGAAATCTTCATTTGGCAAAAGCAAATCATTGAAAATAAATTCCAAAATCTTCTTTTCTTGCTTTTTTTCCCTCGATTGCAACTCGATGTATTCTTTGTAATGGTCGGAATTGATTAGCGTATTGTATATCTTTTTTAGTAAATCCTGGTTTATTAAATGATAAAATTTTCCAGCAGATACTACCGTTTCAAAAGAAGCGTTCTCTATTGTCTTCCATAACAGTTCATTACCTGCAATTTTGGTATTGATATTTAAATCGCTGGCGGTAGGAAGATGCTTGTTGGCTTTTTGATGAGCGTCGGTTTCTGCATATTTGGCAACCTCGCTGGTGAAATAAATCAAATAAGCAAATAGGTTTTGCGTTTGATCAATTTTGGTCTTTAAAATTTTCTCTGGTTCGTCGGGTTTAAACACGCCGTTCAAACTATCAATAGCATATAAGGTCTGCATCACTTTCACACGGATGTTTCTTCTACTGATCATTGTTTGTCACTTTTTGGATAGCAAATTTAAGGGTTTATAGTTTTACAGATGATTTTATTAAATGAATCCATTAAAATGAAAATTTGTCGCACTGCATCCATGTTCAACTGACAGAGATGAAGATTTCTATGTCAACAATTCCTTTTCGGTCGATTGGTATAATATTCGCCTACATTTGCTGGTCTTTAAAAACACATTTTTCAATCACTTAAATAAAATTAGAACTATGGCAAAGAAGTTAAACATTACTCCATTACACGACAGAGTAATTGTAAAACCTGCTGCGGCTGAAGAAAAAACTGCCGGTGGTATTATCATTCCAGACACTGCAAAAGAAAAACCACAACGTGGGATTGTATTGGCTGCCGGACCAGGGAAAAAAGACGAGCCGGTTACTGTTAAAGCTGGCGATACTGTTTTATACGGCAAATACGCAGGAACAGAAATTTCTGTAGAAGGTCACGATTACTTAATTATGAGAGAATCTGATATTTTGGCGATCGTTTAAATAAATTCAAAATTGAAAAGTAAAAATTAAAAAATCCCATTTTTGACTTTCCTCAAATTAACAAACTCTAAAAAATAACAACAACATGTCTAAAATGATTTTCTTCGATATCGAAGCAAGAAATAAAATGAAAAAGGGTGTTGACACTTTAGCCAACGCTGTAAAAGTAACCTTAGGACCCAAAGGTCGCAATGTAGTTATTGAGAAAAAATTCGGAGCACCACAAGTAACCAAAGATGGTGTAACGGTAGCTAAAGAAATAGAATTGGAAGACCCAATTGAAAACATGGGTGCACAGATGGTGAAAGAAGTTGCATCAAAAACTGCAGATATTGCAGGAGATGGCACAACAACAGCAACGGTTTTGGCTCAAGCCATCATTGGCGAAGGGTTAAAAATGGTAGCAGCAGGTGCCAATCCAATGGATTTGAAAAGAGGTATCGACAAAGCAGTTTCTTTAATCGTAGAAAATTTAAAAGGCCAATCTCAAACCGTTGGAAACGACAGCAAGAAAATTCAACAAGTAGCAACAATCTCCGCTAACAACGATGAAACCATCGGTAAGTTAATTGCAGAAGCTTTTGCCAAAGTAGGTAAAGAAGGCGTGATCACTGTTGAAGAAGCAAAAGGTACAGACACTACAGTTGATGTGGTGGAAGGTATGCAATTCGACAGAGGTTATGTTTCTCCATACTTCGTTACCAACAGCGAAAAAATGGAAGCTGAATTACAGAATCCGTTCATCTTGATTTATGATAAGAAGATTTCTGCAATGAAAGACATTCTTCATATTTTGGAGAAAGTAGCTCAAACAGGTCGTCCATTATTAATCATCGCCGAAGATTTAGAAGGCGAAGCATTGGCAACTTTAGTGGTAAACAAATTGCGTGGTACCATCAAAGTGGCTGCTGTTAAAGCTCCAGGATTTGGCGACAGAAGAAAAGAAATGTTACAAGATATCGCCATCTTAACTGCAGGTATCGTTGTAAGTGAAGAACAAGGTTACAAATTAGAAAATGCTGATTTGACTTATTTGGGTCAAGCATCTTCCATCACAATAGATAAGGATAATACTACTATAGTAGGTGGTAAAGGAACTAAGGAAGAAATTACTGCTCGTGTAAATCAAATTAAGGCACAAGTTGAAAATACAACTTCTGATTACGATCGTGAAAAACTTCAAGAGCGTTTGGCTAAGCTAAGCGGCGGTGTTGCAGTTCTTTATGTAGGTGCTGCTACAGAAGTAGAAATGAAAGAAAAGAAAGACCGTGTTGATGATGCACTTCACGCTACTCGTGCAGCAGTTGAAGAAGGAATTATCGCAGGTGGTGGTGTAGCTTACATCAGAGCTACTCAAAAATTAGATGGACTTAAAGGTTCAAATGAGGATGAAACCACTGGTATTTCTATCATTCGTAGAGCTATCGAAGAACCACTTCGTCAAATTGTTAACAACTGTGGTGGTGATGCTTCTGTTGTAGTGAATAAAGTTCGTGAAGGGTCTAAT
>CAIQHJ010000080.1 GCA_903871575.1 uncultured Bacteroidota bacterium | reverse complement strand
ATTGCCACTCGAAGTGTAAGTCGTTCCATTCCAAGTATAGCTTTCACATTGAGTTTGGTTAAACGAATTATGTGTTCCATAATTGACAATCAAATGCAGCGTATCAGTTGATGCGCATCCGTTTCCGTTGGTGTAGTTGTATAAATAATTGCCACTCGAAGTATAAGTCGTTCCATTCCAAGTGTAGTTTTCGCAGTTGGTAATATTGGTTGATTGATTACCCACCGCATTTACCGTTAATGAAATATTGAGCACACTATCGCAACCGTCTACTGTAAAATAATTGTGTGTATAAACACCTGTTGTTGTTGCCGTTCCGCCCCAAGGCAATGCATACTGTTGACCTTGACAAATAGTGGCGTTAATCGAATTGGTATAAGTAGGCAATACAGTTACCGTTACCGAATCTGTTACTGTGCACAATGCAGTAAAGCTTAATTCATCCAAGGCAAAATCATTGCCACTGATTTGTGTATTTTGATTAACAATACAAATCTCTGCAGTGGTGTTATTACCCGAGTTCCAAGTGCTAAAAAATTCTTCCCAATTGCAAGTTCCTGTTGAAGAAAATGTAGATCCCAGCAAAACATTGTTTATAGAAAACTGAAGTATTGCAGGATTTACTGAATTGAGGTTCATCAACCATGAACTAAATGCATATGTGGTGTTTTGTGTAACATTAATGGTTTGACAATAAATACTTTCGTTGGGAATAGGTGATCCATTTACCAAAAACATATTTCCGTTACCCGTGGTATGATCACTACAAGGAAAAAAGCCGGGATTCCAGGAGATAGGTGTATTGCCAACTGTACATTCTCCCTCTGTAGTATTTGGTATACTAAATGGTATGAAGCTATACCCAGATGAAAAATTTGAAAACCCTTGCGAAAAATCACCATTCTCAATCAGATTGTTCAACCTGATTTGACTTGTTACTCGATAGGTGGTAGTGGCCGATGGAGATGCCACCGGATTAGAAATGTTTGGGTTAGATAATCCATTGGTTGGAAACCAATTGTATGTTAGGCCTGCTGATCCCGTAGCATTGAGTTGTGTATTGTTTCCATTACAAATAATGACATCTGCATTCGCATCAATATTGCTGAATGTCAAGTTGATATTTACGGTACTGTCGCACCCAAAAACGGAATTATAAGTATGTGTGTAAACGCCTGCGGTGGATGCGGTGCCTCCCCATGGCAAGTTGTAGGACACTCCATTGCAGGTATAAGCAGCCACATTTACGTTGTACGTTGGGTGCACATTTAATATTAATTTCAAAATAGAATCACAACCAAATACGGTTGATAACGTATCCGAGTAAACGCCTGTTGTATTGTAAGGTTGGCCATTCCATATGTATGGTAGCTGGTTCTGACAAATATCAATTGTTGTGCTATTGATAACGGAATTGTTTATGGTGAGTCGCAAAGTATCGGCAGATGGACATCCGGCTGCATTGTTGTAATTGCGGACATAGGTGCCGCTCGAAGTGTAGGTCGTTCCGTTCCAAATGGTTGAGTCACAAGCTATCCTTGTGGTGCTGGTTCTGGTATATGGCATAATGGTTATGCGCAAGATTTTTGTTGTTGCACAAGTTCCAATTGAAGGCGTGAAAATATAATTATACGTTCCTGCATTTGTGGTATTGATAACTGCCGGCGACCAAGTACCTGTAATGGGTGGTGTGTTGATGGAAGGCAATTGTAACGGTGGTGGCACTGTTCCTCTACAAACTGGTGGAATGCTGTCGAAAGATGGCGCGGTTGGCGCAGGTGCCGTTAATATGGCCTGATTTCCTTGAATACTATTTGGAATGTTACATCCATAGTTTAAGTAGGTTGGTGTTCCATTTACATCATAGTTAACATAGGCGCCGTTGCCACCAGGAAGACTATTGGGAATGTAGTTTACTGATTGTGTACATCCTGCACCAAAACTCATCATCAATGTTCGGATAGTGGCTGCGGTATTTCCAAAATGACCTACTGAATTTCCAGCACATTGAAACAACACATATAATGTATCGGACAAATTTGCAAAACTGGTTGTACTGGCTGTTGTTGTATTGGTTGTAATTAAAACAGCATTCGCATTGGCAGGAATTGTACCGCCAGCAGGAACAGGAATCAACAGGCCGCCGCCAGTTATGGTAGCATTTACATTGGCAATGAAAGTTGGATTTTGACAAAGCCCATTCCATGGGTCTGTTGTGCCTCCCGATGAGGTGAAAGTTGGCCAAGTTACATTTAAACTCGACGTATTGATGGGTGATTGACCGATTTGAAAAAACACCATCTCTTCTTCCCATTCATTTGGCGAACAGCCATCTACCAAAATACTTTGTATTTGAAAGCAACTAGTCGTAACCGGTGTGAAAGCATTTGAGCTGCAACCATTGGCGTCTGTAACTACAACGGTGTATGTACCTATACAAAGATTCGTAATGGTTTGTGTAGCGCCTCCATTGCTCCAAGCAAAACTGTAAGGAGGCAATCCGCCAACAACGTCTACTGAGGCATTGCCATTGCAATTGTTTGAACAGGTAGGATTGGTACGACGCGGGTAGGTAATGGGTGGCTCAATGACTGTTATGACAATTGAAAAACTATTGGCACATTGGTTGGCATCTGGTGTAAAAACATAGGTTGCGGTTTGCAAGTTGTTGATGGCTGCGGGCGACCAAGTACCGGTGATACCATTGGTAGAAATTAGAGGCAAAGCTGGTGCCGGTGATCCTTTACAAACACTTGGAAATGCAGGAAATGTTGGGTCAATTAAAATGCCGCAAGGAGCAGCCCTGTTTACATTGGCTTGAAACTGTTGAATTGTATTTTTTATATCAACTCGTTGTTGTTGGGGAATTGTATCATATGTAGACAAAGACAACAGATTTGAAGGCATAGCGATACCTGCCCAGGCTTGCGCTGCAAAAAAAACCAATAAAATAAATAAGTAGCCTTGTTTCAAAATGTTGTTTATTGAATATACAAACCAATTAGCGTTTTCATTTTATTAAACGTCAACTGCTTTTTACAAGAATTTCAAATGCAATTTTTTCTTTCGGGGGGGATTAAAAACCCACGACAGTGTCATGGGGATGCATCCAAAGGCAAAAGTTAGGCCAATTCGTAAAAAACAACCATATATTGATTATTATATTTTCGTTGTCTTTTTGAATTCGTATATTTTTTAGCTTGCAAAATATTTATTTGGATGATTTTCAAATATTTAAGCCATAGTTTTGCATAACGAAAATATATTTTAATTCTACAAACCAAATCAGTTTAATGTAGTTCTTACATTTTCTAATTGTAGATTTCAAACACAACTCCAAAAAAAATGACTGAGCCATCCAAAAAGAAAGCACCCATCAAACCCATCATATTTGCCATCGTATTGTTGACAGCAGGTTATTTTGGCTATCAAAAAATTCATTATAGCATTACACACGAAACAACTGATAATGCGCAGATTGAAACACAAATTACGCCTATATTACCACGCACCGCAGGTTATGTTAAATCATTAATGGTTCAAGACTATGATAGTGTGTACAAAAATCAATTTTTAGTGGCGTTGGATGATGCAGAATTGCAATCGCAGCTGGCAGAAGTTGAAGCCGATTCTGTTCAAACGGAAGCAGATATTTTAAATGCAAAAGCATCTGTTCAAAATGCAACAACTGCTTTGAAAGTAAACAGCGGCTATATTGAAATTTGTAATGTAAAAATGCAACAGGCATCAAGTGAGTATGAAAGAAATAAAAACCTAATTGCCGATCAAGCGATCACACAAAAACAATTAGATGAAAGTAAATTCAATTATCAATCTGCTTTAAAAACATACGAAAATGCGCTCAATGATTTAAAAGCTGCGCAAAGTAAAATTCCCGTTTTGGAGTCGATGGTAAAAAAATACGAAAGTGTTTTACATCTTAAAAGCACGAAGATTGAAGAAATTAAATTGAAATTATCCTATACAAAAATTTATGCACCCGTATCGGGCAAAATTGGAAAGAAGAACATTTCTATTGGCCAATTTGTGCAAGCCGGAACACCATTGTTTTCGGTGGTGAATGACAGTCTATATTGGGTGACCGCTAATTTTAAAGAAGATCAAATTAAAAATTTATTTGTGGGTAAAGTTGTAGACATCCGGATTGATGCTTTCCCTAATGAAAAAATTACCGGAACGATTGAAAGCATCAGCGATGCAACGGGTGCAAAATTTGCTTTGTTACCAGCTGATAACGCAAGTGGGAATTTTGTAAAAGTAAGCCAGCGCATTCCGGTAAAAATTAAGCTCAACGAAATAGAAAAATACCAATCAAAGCTTAGAGCCGGACTAAGTGTTTTTGTTAGCGCTGTTATAAATTAATATCATTCATGCCCACGCCCAAAGGATTTGCCCGTGCAATAATAGTGCTTACTACAGTTACCGCTGCAGTAATGGAATTGGTAGATACATCTATTGTGAATGTTGCGCTCAGTGAAATGAGTGGTAGCTTGGGTGTTAACATTGAAGACATTAGTTGGGTAATTACTGCCTATGCGATTGCCAATGTAATCATCATTCCCTTAACTGGTTTTTTAGCAGAATATTTTGGCCGAAAAAATTATTATCTGGTGTCGATGGTGATTTTTACGATCGCATCTTATATGTGTGGTCAGTCGGATTCGCTTATCGAATTGGTGATTTGGCGTTTTGTGCAAGGGATTGGCGGGGGTGCATTGCTTTCAACATCTCAATCTATTTTGTTTGATGCTTTTGAACCAAAAGACCGACCCATCGCAGCTGGTATGTTTGGGATGGGATTGGTGTTGGGGCCTACGCTAGGACCAACATTAGGTGGCTATATCATTGACCACTCTTCCTGGCCTTTGATTTTCATGATCAACATTCCGATTGGTATCATTGCTACTTTGCTTACTTTTTATTTTGTAGACAAGAAAGAGGGAGAAGGAAAAAACAAGGCAAACATCAAGGTGGATTATACAGGTATTCTTTTGTTGATGGCCGGAATTGGTTGTTTGCAATTCGTATTGGAAAGAGGTCAATCGGAGGATTGGTTGAACAGTGAATCCATCCGAATTTGCAGTGTCATTGCGGTTGTAGGTTTAATTAGTTTTGTAGCGTACGAACTCAACATCAAACAGCCTGCAGTAAACCTGCGTTTGCTCGGAAATAAAAACCTGGCATTCACCACCATCTTTACATTTGTAGCGGGCTTTGGGCTTTTTACTTCGGTATTTATTTTTCCTGTTTTAGCACAACGTGTACTGGGATTTACAGCATATGAAACCGGAAATTCGTTGTTGCTACCCACGATGGCTGCGGTGATATTGATGCCCATCATCGGAAAAATGATGAGCAAAGGTGTAACGCCAGTGCCATTGATTTTTATTGGATTTATACTGTTTTCTGTGTATGCATTTATGAGCGCAGGTATCAGTCCGGATGTTGGCAAAGCTGATTTTTTTTATATCCTGGTGATTCGTGCCGTAGGAATTTCAATGTGTCAGTTACCATTGATTAATCAGGCTGTTGTGGGTTTGGCGCCAAAGGATTACCCTACCGGAATTTCACTCAATAACATGGTTCGACAATTGGGTGGTGCAGTTGGAATTGCCGTTGCCAATAATTATGTTGCTAGTAGATATGCACAACATCGCACCGATTTGGTTAGTGCGATGCCAGCTGGTTCATTTCAACTCAATGAACGGGTAAACACCATTGCTCAAGGCATCATTGCCAAGACAGGGGATGTTGCTAGTGCAACTTCAAAAGCATATGCTTCTATCAATTATGCGGTAGACAAACAAGCGTATTACCTCAGCTACCTCGATTCATTTAGATTGATTGGCATCTTTTTTCTGCTCGTATTGCCATTGGTGTTTTTCTTGCGTGTAAAGAAAAAGTCAGCAGCAGAAACTGCATCACAAATGAAAGCCGTATCGGAGTCACACTAAAATAAAATGTTTAGACATGAAAAAAATAATCTTTGGTTTAATGACTTGCTTTAGTGTAAGTTTTGCAAGTGCACAAGTTACTGTCAATGCGGAATTGAAATCCATCATCAATCAATCATTTCAATATTTTTCTTCCATTAAAGAAGTGGAAAATGGTGTACAATCTGCCAAAGAAAAAATGCAGTGGTCGTTGTTATCCAAAACGCCAGACATCAACTTCAATACAGCATACAACTATATCATGCCCAAAATTTCTTTCCCCATCAATGGAAATGAAATTCAATTTGCACCAGTTCACAATATCAATGCTTCTATTGGAGGTGGATATACAATTGTGGATTTTGGGAGATTGAAAGCAAACATAGCTAAAGCAAAAACTGATATTCAATTGGCCAACGATCAGGTTGATTATGCTAAATGTCAATTGGCGAATCAGGTTGCAGCCATTTTTTACAACATCATTTTTTACAGAAAAGCAATAGCCATTCAGGACAGTGTGATTCGTTTTTATTTGGAGAATAAAAGATGGGTAGAAAACAGACTCAAAAGTGGCGACATGATTCAATTGGATGTATTGAATCTCGAAGCGAGCATTGGCTTGGAAGAAAATAAAAAAATAGATTTGATCAACCTGCTCAACAAGCAATTGAATTTATTGGTTTATACTTCAGGGATCAACACCGTTAATACAAACCAGTTTGATTTTATTGGTCAATCATCACCATCATCATTGTCAATGGCTCAAACCTTAAATCCTGTTTTTTTTATTCAAAAAGACAAAACTACTTTGGCGCAGCAAGAATTAGCCATCATAAAAAACAACAACAAACCAAAAATTAGTTTGAATGCAGCAGCCGGATTTAGAAATGGTTTTGTGCCTGAAGTCAATACACTTCGTTTCAACTATTTAGCCGGCGTGTCTGTTGCAGTTCCATTGTATAACTTTGGAAAAATCAACCAACAATTAAAGTTGCAACAAACTTTTATCCAACAACAAACTTTGGCCGAAACGAGTTTAAGTGAAGCCTTCAAAAAAGATTTACAGCAAACTGAGTTCGACATTCAATCCAACAAAGAAAGAATTGAAAACATAAAGGGGCAGGTTGTTGCCACCAAAATGGCACAAGACATTACGAGCACAAGATATCATAATGGAGTGGCCACATATCTTGATTTAATTGCTGCTGCCACCAATGTTCAGAAAATTGCATTAACACAATTGCAATACGAATATCAATTGTGTATAGCAAAAATTGAACACGTAAAATTGTTAGGTATTCATTATTGGAATAATTAATTTTGATTTGAATAATTAATCATCCTTTCAAATGAAATCGTTTTTTTTCAATGCTTTGATATTTTTCTGCAATCATTCATTTGCGCAAACAATACCCATTGAAAATGGAAAATGGGAAGGACTGATGCATATTTATAAATTGGGTAAACTTACTGATACTGTTTCTGTTGAACTCACGATTCAAAACCTTTACAAAGACAGTGTTTGGCAATGGAAGACCGTATACAAATCGGTTAAACTGCCCGTTGTTAAAGATTATATTCTTCGGGTTAAAGATGCCAGCAGGGGTATATATATTGTAGATGAAGGCGATGGCATTGAGTTGTTGGAATATTATGCAGACAGCAGCATGTATTGTCAATTTGAAACTTCAGGCTTTTTACTTTCTTCAGTATATACTTGGAAAAACAACGAGATTTATTACGAGTTGACTTCCGCTTCCAAAATAAAAAAAGCAAAAAACGACATCTTCAATTTTACCATTCCTAATTTACAAAAAGTTGTTTTCAGAAAAGTTGTTGAATAAATTGCTTCGTCATCAATCATTGTTAACGGTGTTTTACATTCTTGCATTAAACCGCCATTCGCATTAGCTTTGGTTCAAGAAAATAGAAAAATGCAAATATATTTTTCGATTAAATATTTGCATTTAGATAATAATATTTCTATTTTTCAGTTATATAACCGTAAAACCTACCCAAATGAAACTCACTTTAACCATCATCATGATGTGGTCGTTCACATCATATGCTCAATGTACCGACATTTTTGGTAAGCGCGTGAATTGTCCAGATGCGGAAGACAGTCTAATTATTTACAACAATACGTTAAGGGTGTATGACTTTTATGACAAGAACAGTTCATATACCAAAATCAATACGTACGAGGTGCGAAATGCTTCAGATAAAAAAGAAGTTTTTGACAAGCTGCAGAAAGCCAGAAAGATGTTTTATGTCATCAGAAAAGAAGTATCAAAATTGAGCATCGAAGATAAAAAAGCAAATCCGAGTAAGCCCATACAGGAATTGGAGTACAAAGATGTAAGCTTCAATGATTATTTTCAGGAAGTAGATGAATATAGATTTTACCAGCGGGAGCTAGAAAATCAGATTATCAATTTAGAAGCTCCTATGCCGATATACGATAACAGAATTGCGCCAATAGTTGTAAATGAATACAAATGCTTGGACTCTACAAGTATGTATTATGGAGACATTGTGAACATCCCACTATACATTCCCGTTGTTATCAAACCTGCAGTAATGTTAACCTCTACAGAATTGGAGCAAAGAAATGAATGGCTGCATATCAAAACCATCAAAAAAATGGTTAAACCAAAAATGGAAGAAGCCACCATGGCAATAAAGCCAAAAGCAACCGATGAAATTACAGGAAGGCCCGTGTATTTGTATAATGAATATGGTTCGGGTTCTATTATTGGATTTATGTACAAGCGCAAATTCAGAAAAATAAGACCAGAAGAATACAAAGATTTTGTGGTGTTAAAATATGCGCAAAAGTTTTTAGAAAATGATGAGAAAGTAGCACAATGGATTCGTGTTCAATATGGTGATTACTGCATTGTTTTTAATTAACCGATTAAACAAACTTTTGTAAAAAAGCTTCGAAATACGAAGCTTTTTTTATTTGTGCAATCCTCAATTTTGTCGTGTACTTTTATGTTTCATTCTCAATTATTTTACTTTGGTGCATTTAAAATTTATTTTTCGTTTGCTGATTGGCTTTTTTCTTTTCAGTGGATGTTATAAAATCAAGCCGCCGGTTTTTACACAAACTATAGAGCAGGATCCTGATCAATATGGTACGCCATTTTCTGGCGTTCCATCAGCATCCAATGCCATCATGTACGAGGTAAATATTCGATGCTTTAGCGAAGCTGGAAATTTTACAGGCGTTATGAATAGACTGGATTCCATTCGATCATTGGGTGTGAATGTGATTTATTTGATGCCAATTTTCCCTGTAGGTGTTGTCAACAGTGTTAATTCTCCGTATTGTGTTAAAGACTATTCTGCAGTAAATCCGGAATTTGGCACGCTAACACAATTGAGAAATTTGATTGATAGTGCGCACCATAAAAACATGAGTGTGATTGTAGATTTTGTTGCCAATCATACATCGTGGGACAATGCTTGGATATCACAACATAGCGATTGGTACTTACAAAACAACGCTGGGAATATTGTTAGTCCGCCAGGAATGGGGTGGAATGATGTGGCTCAATTGAATTTTAATTCGGCTGATATGCGCAAAGCATTGATCAAAAAAATGAAGTATTGGGTATTTGCTGCCAATGTGGATGGATTTAGATTTGATTATGCGGATGGGCCACCAGTGGATTTTTGGCAACAAGCAATTGACACCCTTCGAAACATCAGCAATCATCAACTGTTGCTACTCGCGGAAGGCAGTAGAAACAGCAATTTTGCTGCAGGGTTTGACTTTAATTTTGGATTTGGTTCTTACGCACAATTGAAAAACATCTTTGGCAATCATGCAGCTGCATCAACATTAGATGCTGTAAACAATGCAGAGTTTTTGAATGCCAATAGCCAACAACAAGTGGTTAGATACACAAGCAACCATGATGTAAATGGATCGGATGGAATACCGCAGGAATTGTTTGGCGGCAACGAAGGCGCAATGTCGGCATTTGTTATAGCTGCTTTTATGAAAGGAATACCCATGATTTACAATGGACAAGAAGTAGGTACACCATTTCGCTTGACCTTTCCATTTACCGGTTCCAATATCAATTGGAATATAAACCCAAGTACAAAAGAAATGTACAAAAAACTCATCAACATCAGAAACAATAGCAATGCCATTAAAGCAGGAACGTTGCAGTCATTTAGTGATGGGGCTGTATGTAGTTTTGTGAAAGCAATTCCGGGAGAAAATATGTGGGTTATTTGCAACACCAGTAACGCTGACATTACGTACACATTGCCATCAACATTGCAACAAACAAATTGGCAAGATGCAGTAAACAACAGCAATGTTTTTTTGGATGTTTCTATCCTTTTAAACCCTTATCAATTCTATATTTTGAAGCAATTGTAATCATTTTAATAGTGAAATTTTTATCGGATTTTTTAATCCGCTTTTTTGTACCAAAATAAATAATGTATGACAACTTCTACCAAGGATTGGAATGCAATTTTTTTTCGAATAGGCGTTATCCTATTTATCATCGGAACACTATACCCAATGGAGGGCTCGATTTTAATTTTAATTGGTTCTATTGTTTTTGCAGCAGTTTCCATTAGCACACAAAAAAAATATTGGAAGACATTCACGTGCGCAGCCATATTGATTGCTTTTGGAGTTGGCTGTTTGTTTTTACTATCTGCACTCGGAGGCTTTGGCGGAAATTCTTCACTGTCATGGTGGTGGGGACTAACCATTTTACCCTATCCTATTGGTTGGGTGTTGAATGTTGTTTATCTTATAAAGACAAGAAGAATATATCTGCATCAAAAAAAGCAAATGACTTCAACTTAGTTGCATTATTTCGCCTGATTGTAAAGTAATCTATATCTACTCGCTTCTTTTGTGTTTCCTAATGCGGCGTATGTATCGGCCAACACACCAAAACTTTTTTTAAGTTGACCGTTAATTTCCAACGCTTTCATAGCAAATGCTATCGCTTGCATGTATGCTTTGTTTAGATAAGAAACAGCTGCAATGTTTTGTAAAATCATGAGGTCTTTAGGATAATTGGCATACCCCATTTTTAAATAATGCAATGCACTGTCATAATTTTTTTTATTGGCATAGATAGAAGCGATATTGTTTACAATCATGGCATTGTTGTCGCTGTTGAATTGCATGCTAATTTGATAGGATTTTATAGCTGCTTCGCTTTCACCCTTTTGACTCAAATAGATCCCTTTCATGATAAACAAATCACTCAGATTTTTTTTAGGCATCTTTGCTTTGGGGTCGATGATGGAAGCCCTTTCGTAGCAAAGTTGTGCGCTGTCAAAATTTCGTATACCTTGAAACAGCACACCAAGATTGTTGATGGCCATTAAATATTTTTGATCAATTTCGATTGCTTTTTGATAGCTTGAAATGGCCTTATTGGTATCTCCCAACATGGTATAACACAACCCCGCGTTGTAATAAGATAATTTGTTTTGCGGATAAATTTCCAAGCTCTTTGAAAAGTGGAGAATAGCGTTTCGGAGATAGGTATTTTTTTCATTGATGTCAATGAGTGATTCAGCGGTATTCATATATGTTGTTGCCAAACTATAATGGGTGCGACTGCTATTGGGTGATCTTTCTACACCTTTTTCAAACAGTGTTATGTTATTTTTCCAATCTCCCGTTCTGGCAAAAGACAACCCCGTAAACAAAATAGTCAGCAAGCCAAAAATAGCGATCATCGCATTTTTTGTTGCGCCTGAAAAAGTTGCTGATTGAATTTTTAAAAGCTGCACCAATAAGATGACAATGCCCAATACAAATCCAAATGATGGAACGAATAAAAATCGTTCTCCAATGGTTGCGCCATTTAAAAAGAACAAATTGTTGGTTGGTGAGGTGGTGATGAAAAAAAACAAAATAGCAAAAGACAGCACGCTATTCTTTCTGATATTCAAAATTGCATATGCAAACAATGCAGCATAAATGATTAAACCAATCCATGGCAAAATATTCATCCAATCGGTAACCGGAATTTGTTGATACGAATAATCCCAGTTCAATGGATACGGAACAAAAAGCAGTTTGATGTAATAAAAAAGAATCACTGCTTTGGTGGCGGTAATTTCTCCTATACCTTTTGCTGCATGCAACACATTGTCTAAATCCGAGAGTCCAATATTGTTGGGTTCATTGCCAATTGCCAAATATCTTAAAAAGAGAAAAAGCATTGTGGTTAACAACAACGGAAATGATTTTTTCAATGTTGAAATTATATCGCTTTTGAAAAACATCCAGTTACAAAGTGGAATGATGAGTAGAAATGCGATGGCACTTTCTTTCGATAACAACCCGAGAAAAAATAAGACATACCCAAATATATTTTTTAAGTATTGTGGCTTTTCTGATTCACTATTGGGCATCAACATCATCCAAGCACCAAAACAAAAAATAGCTGCCAATAGCTCATCTAAACTTTTTATACTTGCTACTACTTCTGTGTGGATGGGATGAACAGCAAATAAAACTGCGAGCATCCCAATTAATGCAATATGAATATTGGGTAACAACCTCCGAGCTAGACTGAATACCATTTGCACCATAATGATATACAACAAAACATTGACCAGATGGGCCATTGCAGGTGAGTTGTCAAATAGCGTTTTCTGTAGGGCAAATACAAAAAGCGTGATTGGACGATATGGTTGCAAGCCTACAGTACCATCAAATTTGTTTAAACTGCCGTAATGAAAAATGTCTGATATTGCTGAAATGCCTTGCTGAACAGATTGGTGTTTCAAGTAAAATAAATCATCGTCTAATGTGAATTCAAAATTTACCGACTGTCCGTAAATCATTAATACAAGTAGTATCAGCGAAAATCGGATATAAGCAATTGAGTTGTCTTTTGGAGATGGTATTTCTGTTTTTGTGGAAGTTGTTGGCTGTTTGCGTTGTGACATAAGAGCGTGCTGTATGTGTTGCTAAACTAATTATTCATAAAAATACAGCAACAAGCACTGCGTTTCATTTTTTTTGTAATTAACTTAGATATACCATAAAATATTGTAAAGATGAAACTTACCATAGAAACGCCTACACTATTGTTTTCTGCCTGTTCCTTGATTTTGTTGGCTTACACCAATCGATTTCTGACCATAGCACAGCTCATTCGTGGATTGAAGAAATCATATCAAGAAAATGAAAACAAGAATATTTTACTTGAGATAAAAAACCTCAACCTCCGGCTTACGCTAATCAGGTATATGCAATTGTTTGGTGTGTTGTGTTTGTTTTTGTCGGTATTGGCTATGTTGATTTTATTTTTAGAAAATTATCAATGGGGTATTTATTTTTTTGGTGGGAGCTTATTGTGTTTGTTGATTTCGCTGGGTATTTCGTTTTGGGAGATAAGCATTTCTGTGAATGCATTGCGATTACATTTGAGTGATTTAATAGAAGATTAAAGGTTGAAAAAATGCTGTGCTCGGGTGATGGTATTCATCAATGATTTCTTGCAAGTAATTTTTTTTGTTTTTCAATTTTCCAATGAGAAAAATAGGCGTCTACATTGTTCAGGTTGATGCTGTCAATTTCATACACCAAACTATTGTTTTTAAAGTTTCCTTGGATGAGTTGCGCACGTTCTAGTTTTTGTAAGTGTTGCCAGATGGTTGGTCTTGTTAATGGAAGGATGCTTAGCATATCTTCACAGATGCATACTTTGTTGATGAGTAAGTGTTCGATGATTGCAACTCTGGCTGGATGGCCAAGGGCGTTGCAAAGTGTGGCGATGGCGTTTTGATTTGGGGGGAAGAATTGTTTTTTTGAGGCTCCCATTATTTTTTGGTTTAGGTTTAGATTATGCAATATTGCATAATTGCAATATTACGTCCACCGACAACTCACAGCCTAATTTTTCCACTAAACTTTATTCAGTCTACGTTTATATTTATTCATTTTCAATCATACAATTTCCACCACCAATTTCTCTATGCATTCTATATCTTCGTATCCTAAAAATTTTCAATTATGGAATATCGTCGCCTAGGAAAATCCGGCCTACAAGTAAGTACGCTTTCTTTTGGAAGCTGGGTTAGCTTCAGTAAACAAATCAATGATAAAGTTGCCGACGAGTTGATGGGCTTGGCTTATGACAACGGAATCAACTTTTTCGACAATGCAGAAATTTACGCTTTGGGTGAAAGTGAAAAAATGATGGGTCGTGTTATAAAAAAGAAAAAATGGGACCGTTCTTCTTATTTGGTTTCATCAAAAGTATTTTGGGGATGGAGAGGTGCCAACAATAAGCCCAATCAAACCGGACTGAGCAGAAAGCATGTTATAGAAGCTTGCAACGAAGCTTTAATAAGACTACAAGTGGATTATTTAGATTTGTATTTATGTCATCGGCCAGATAAAGGAACTCCAATTCTTGAAACGGTGTTAGCCATGAATACACTCATACAACAAGGAAAAGTTTTGTATTGGGGTACGAGTGAATGGAGCGGTGTTGAAATTATGGAAGCACATAGAATTGCTGCTGAATACCGATTAATTGGGCCAACTACTGAACAACCTCAATACAACATGTTTGAGCGTCAGAAAATGGAAAAAGAATATCTCGACATTTTTAGAACGGTGGGATTGGGCACAACCATCTGGAGTCCGTTGGCTTCTGGCTTGCTTAGTGGAAAATACAATGATGGTATTCCAAAAAATAGTCGATTTGCTTTGGAGGGATTTGATTGGTTAAAAGATCGTTGGGTGTTGGATGACAATATTAAAAAAGTAAAAAAGATTACAGATTTAGCAGGGAAATTGGGCGTCTCGACGGCATCTTTAAGTATTGCTTGGTGTATCAAAAATCCCAATGTGAGCACAGCTATTTTAGGTGCAACTAAAAAACAGCAGTTGCTCGACAATCTCAAATCCCTTGAAGTAGTGAAACTGCTAACACCAGAAATCATGACGAAAATTGACGAGATCATGAAAAACAAACCAACATTACCCGACTATTGATATGAGTGAAATTATTATTTACGGCATCGCCAATTGTGACAGCATCAAAAAATCGTTGAACTGGTTTACATTAAATCAAATCGATTATACTTTCCACGATTATAAAAAAAAGGGTATTGAAAAAAACCAACTGCAAGCATGGTGCAAAGCAGTTGGTTGGGAAATTTTGTTAAACAAGAAAGGGACAACCTGGAAAAAAATTGCAGCAGATTATGAAGGTATTGCCATAAATACAAAATTAGCAATAGACATCATGCTCCAACATAAAAGTATTATTAAGCGCCCTGTTATTGAATATGGAGATGTGGTCATAGTTGGTTTTGACGAAGCCGTTTTTTCCAGTTATTTTCTTTAGAAAATTATTTCAACATTTCTTTTGGAACAGCTTTTTCCAACAGGTACTGATAAATAAATTTAGTTTTTAGATTCTGAAAATGTAATCCTTTGTTTCCGCCCCATCCATGTCTTCCTCCACTATATGTCATGTATTCGAAATCTTTTTTGAGGTCTTGTAATTTACTTGTTAGTTGAATGCTATTTTGGAGATGAACGTTTTCGTCAGCAATACCATGCACAATTTGCAACATGCCTTTGTATTTGTTTGCATGCGTGAGTACGGAACTTGTTTTATATCCTTCTGCATTATTTGAAGGCGTTCCCATGAAGCGCTCTGTATAATGTGAATCGTATAAAGTCCAATCAATCACACTTCCGCCAGCCATTCCATGTGTAAATACATCTGCGCCATATGTGAGTGCATAACAACTCATGTATCCGCCATAGCTAAACCCTGTAATACAAATTTTAGATGGGTCTGCCTGACCGTTAGCAACTAGCCATTTTACAATTGTGGAATAATCTTTTATTTCCCAGTAACCGAGATTGTGGTACATATAATTCACGCCTTCTTTTCCGAAATGCCCGCTTGCTCTATGGTCCATCGCTACTTGTATCAATCCTTCTTTTGCGTACCATTGTTGAGTGCCCGACAATGACCAAGTATCCATTACCGTTCCTGCATTTGGACCGCCATATATAGAAATCAATACTGGGTATTTTTTCCCTGGAACCATATTGGTTGGCCAAGTAATTTTCATGGGTAAACTATACAAACTATCGTCACTCATTACACGAAGTAATTCTGTTTTCGCGATTTCTGTTTTTTCTAAAGCTTCTCCTTTAGTGTCGCCTAAATCTTTGATTATTTTTCCTTTGTTGGATACCAACGTTATTTTGGATGGTGTTGTTGCATTGTTATATGTGGTGGTGAAATAGTTTGCCGATGGAGAAAGGCTGATTGTAGCATGATTATATTCACCGAATGTTAATCGTTGCAATTTTTTTCCGTTGAAATTAACAACATATAAATCTTTGCGTGCGGTGTTTTCTTTTCTAGCTGAAAAATATATTAAGCTGTTTTTTTCATCAACAAAATTAATATCTGTAACTGTATATTTTCCTGTAGTTATAGCATTAATCAACTTCCCGGTCATATCGTAGTGGTACAACTGCTCATATCCACTGGCATCGCTTCTGTAAATAAATCCTTTTCCATTATTTAAAAACGTGATTCGCTTCCCTTCATCATCCAAGCTTATCCATGTTTTTTGGGTCTCTTTTAAAAATTCAGTTTTCTTTCCAGTGATTGGATTTACTTCAAAAATATTCAACTCATTTTGCAAGCGATTCATCCATTGAACCAACAATGTTTTACCATCAGGCTTCCAATAAGGCAATCCAAAATATTGATCATTCTTTTCATTAAAATCAGCCCAAACAATTTCTCCTCCATTTGGTGATACCATTCCAACTTTTACTTCCGGATTTGGATCGCCTACTTTTGGATATCTTGTTTTATCTACCACACCATGCTGACCAGGCGCATCGGTAATAATATACGCTGGAACGTTAGCATCGTTGGATCTAAAAAAAGCGATTTGTTTACTATCTGGGCTCCACCAAAAAGCGCGGTATTGTGATGAACGTCCCAAAATTTCTTCCATGTAAACCCAACTTGCATAACCATTCAATATCACATCACTTCCATCATTGGTTAATCTATTCTCTTTTTTAGTTGAAATTTCCAGACTGTATAAATCATTGTTCTTCGTGTAGGCTACATAGTTATTATCCGGACTCATGGTCGGGTTTACTTCCTTGGTTTCATCGTTGGTAAGTTGTAGTTCTGCTCCATTTAATTTAATAAATAGATCATTCCCTTTGGTATAAGCAGCTTCAGGAGCCGTTTGTTTTGGCATTTCAAATCCCTGAGGTACAGGTCCTTCCTTTCCCGACTTTGCATCAACCATTATTTTGGTGCCGTTTTTTGTCATCACGAATGTAGCATCATCCAACCATGTAATCGATTGAGGTAAGGGATTTATAATTCCCTTGAAATTATTTTTAAAATATTGGTCATTGGTTAGGGGTGTTTTTTGAGCGAATACCGAAGTTGCAATAATGATGAGGATTGCTGAAAGGAATTGTTTTTGCATATGAAAATATTTGAAGCGTAAGATAAGATAAAAATAAAAACATTGCCCACAGTTTAAACCGTGGGCAATCGAATAAAAATTTATTTTTTAGCTAATTAAATTTTTACTGTTCTGATTGTTTTCATCTTATCTCCCATTCTTACTTCCATCATGTATACGCCATATTTGCAAATGTTTATATGAGATGAGATGGATGCTGGATGCTGGATACTGGAAATGTATAAGCTTGGTAAAATCAGCGACTCTTTTCCTTTTCGGTGAAAAAAATTAAATATTCTCTGGCCTCATCATTGGAAAGAACAATACATCCTGAATGCTGTGTTGGTTAGTCAGCAACATGCAAATTCTATCTATTCCGAAACCAATTCCGCTGGTTGGTGGCATACCATATTCAAGTGCGCGCAAGAAGTCATGATCAATAAACATCGCTTCGTCATCTCCTCTTTCCATTAATTTTACTTGCTCTTCAAAACGTGCTCTTTGTTCTATTGGGTCATTCAATTCGCTGTATGCGTTGGCGATTTCTTTGCCATTTACCATCAATTCGAAACGCTCTACCAATCCTGGTTTGCTGCGATGTTTTTTAGTTAAGGGACTCATTTCAACCGGATAGTCGGTAATAAAAGTAGGTTGAATATAATGACCTTCGCATTTTTCTCCGAAGATTTCATCGATTAATTTTCCTTTTCCCCATTTCGCATCTGCGTGTATACCTAACTGTTGGCATACGGCTCTGATACCATCTTCATCCATGCTGCTGATATCAAAACCTGTATGTTCTTTGATGGCATCAAACATGGTTACTCTTTTGAATGGCGCTTTAAAGCTGATTTCTTTGTCACCTACCAAGCATGTAGCAGTTCCATTTACAGCGATGGCAGCTTTTTCGAGCATTTGTTCAGTGGTATCCATCATCCATTCATAATCTTTATACGCTACATAAAACTCCAACACGGTGAATTCGGGATTGTGTGTTCTGTCCATGCCTTCATTTCTGAAATTTCTACTGAACTCATACACCCATTCAAAACCACCCACAATCAATCTTTTCAAATACAACTCATTGGCAATTCGCATGTACATTGGCACATCCAATGCATTGTGGTGTGTTGTAAAAGGTCGAGCAGCAGCGCCTCCAGGAATACTTTGCAATACTGGAGTATCTACTTCCAAAGCACCACGTTCATTTAAAAACGAACGAATGGCATTGACAAATTTTGTTCTCTTTACAAACACTTCTTTTACACCCGGATTTACAATTAAATCTGCATATCGTTGTCTGTATCTAAATTCTGGATCGGTTACCTCATCAAAAGCTTCTCCGTCTTTTTCCTTAACAATAGGTAGTGGACGAAGTGATTTGCTTAGTATGGTAAATTCTCTTACATGAACAGAAGTCTCACCGGTTTTGGTAGTGAATACATATCCTTTTATACCAACAAAATCGCCAATGTCTACCAATTTTTTCCAAACCTGTTGAAACAATGATTTATCATCATCTGGACAAATATCATCTTGTTTGATATAGAATTGAATTTTTCCTGAACCATCTTGCATCACTGCGAAATTGGCTTTTCCCATATCGCGAACACTCATGATTCTGCCGGCCAAACATACGTCTTCGAAATCAGCTTTATTTTCTTCGCCTTTGTAATTTAATTTGATGTATTCTGCGGAAGTATTTACAGGATATAGTGCGGCAGGATAGGGATCGATTCCCATTTTTTCCAATTCTGCTTTTTTCTCTCTTCTGATGATTTCCTGCTCAGATAAATGCTGTTCACTCATTTTATTAAAGTCTTTTTTTGTTTGGCAAAGGTATAGGAAGTAAGGCGTTAATTAAAATTGGAAAAGGGGTTGCGAGTGTGATTGGATGTTGGTGATTAAATTGGAAAATTAAAGCGGTTGAGGTTGAATAAACATTAGTGAAAATATTTGGCTATGTTATTGCTGTACACGTAATATTGCAATATTGCATAATCGAAAATGAATGAAAGTCAGTAATAACGGGCATTTCGACTTAGAAAATCAACTTATAAATAGTTATTGAATAAACATTAGTGAAAATATTTGGCTATGTTATTGCCGTACACGTAATATTGCAATATTGCATAATCGAAAATGAATGAAAGTGAGTAATAACGGGTATTTCGACTTACAAAATCAACTTATAAGTAGTTGTTGAATAAACATTAGTGAAAATATTTGGCAGTTTCAATGCTATGGACGTAATATTACAATATTGCATAATCGAATTCATTTTTATAACAACACACCTTCGCCCAACTTATTCTCGTTTATACAATCCTAAAAAATCAGTTGTCATTCCCTGTTAATAAAATTTGCCATGCTGTATTTACATTCCCATGTTGTAGCATCTCCTTTGCATATTGGTGCAACTCTTTTTCCATATCGTCGGGATTGATAGAATAGTATTGTATGATATGCTTCATTCTTTCATCTATAAAAGTATTATCAATCGCCGGTATCTCGCTAACATTAGCTAGTTTAGCCAAATCATTCCCACTTAAAATTGTGCTATTTCTAATCGCAATTGGAAGCTGGTCGAAGCCTATTCCTAAATTCAAATTGGGCTTTTCTACTTCAAAAATGGTTTGTGCATTTGCTCTTGTGTACCAATTTGCCCCCAACCTTGCAACCAAGTCCAATTTGGTTTGATCAATTTTATTATCCTCATCCAAAACAGATTCATCAACATGAATCATCAACACTTCTGCAATAACCAAATTTCCAGCACCTCCTTCCATTCCCAAGGGTATCACCTGATTGACTTTACATTCCAATTTTATCTTGCTTTCTTTAACCATTGGGGGTGTAACCAATGTAGCTTTTTGAGCCGTAAAACCTGCTTTCTCAAATTCATTGGTAAATTTATCATACTCACAAGAAGTCAATGACATCTGTTGCACCATATCATAATCTACAATATTGATAACCACTTCGGCCACTTCCATTACATTTTGAAGTGTGTGTTTTGTGCTGTTGTCTCTTACTCTTCTTGCGGGAGAGAAAACAACTATTGGAGGATTGGAAGAAAATAAATTAAAAAAACTATACGGGCTTAAATTTACATGCCCGTCTTTATCAATCGTTGATGCAAAACAAATGGGACGCGGTGCAATGGCGTGTTGTAGATAATTTTGTTTTTGTGCAGCACTGAGATCAGACAGCTTGATTGATACCATTTTATTTGGTGTTTGTAATTAAAGATTTAAATCAATTTGCTGGTTTATGAATTAAATGCAACCATTAGACTTTTTTCAAAGCCAATATCGAAAAATCTGAATCTTCCTTTACAATTGTATTTGAAAGTTTCCCCAACCCTTCAATCTCCATTTCCACTAGATCGCCGGCTTGCAACCATTGCTCTTGATAATCGGGATTATGCAATTTCCCTGTTCCATTTAATTCTAAAAAACAACCTGTACCTACTGTGCCGCTTCCAATTACATCTCCTGCGTATAAATCTACGCCGTAGCTGCAGCGTTCAATAATTTCTGCAAATGTCCAATCCATATCTCCAAGGTTTCCCTCGCTCACTTGTATTCCATTCACCCAGCATTTCATCGGTAAATTCCAGCTTTTACCGGTATGCCCTTCTTTACATGGTATTTCGTATGCAGCCAATTCATCTAAGGTTACCAACATAGGACCTATCACCGTACAAAAATCTTTGCCTTTAGCTGGACCAAGATTCAGTAGCATTTCTTCCATTTGCAATCTGCGTGCACTCATGTCATTCATGATCATCAGTCCTGCAATGTAATCATCTGCTTGGTTGGCTGGTATGTTTCTACCCGGTCGATTTATAACAATTGCTGCTTCTAATTCGAAATCAAGTTTTTCAAAATGATCTGGCATACAATGAATCGGACCTGGTCCTTGAATGCTATTGTGATTGGTAAAATAAAATATTGGATATTGATCAAACTCGGGTATCATATCAACTTTTCGATTTCTTCGAGCAGCCGCTACATGCTGACGAAATGCATAGCCATCTCTACAACTTGTGGGGTGGGGTACGGGCGCCAATAAATTAGATTCAAGCAAAGCAGTTGGCATGGTAGAGCGTGCAATGCCACTTTTAATTTGTTGCTCTGCAGATAAAGCCAATGGTAAAACATCATCCCAATAATTTAAAAACATTGCCATGCTAATGGGTAAATCGGGATGTAATGTATCTGTGTCATATAACTTGCCGTCTACAACCAATGCTAGTTGATCATGACCATCTTTTCTATGTGTAACCAGTTTCATATCTTAAATGTTGAAACACAAATGTAAAGCAAAGCTTGGGAAAAACTACCATCGTTCTTCATCATCATCTGGCGCTGTTGTATCGAACATTTCCTTGATGGTTTTCAGTTTTTGAATTTGTCGGGCTATGATTAATTGGGCTATGAGAAACCCTGCATCCTCTTGTGGATTTTCTTTGAGCAGTGCTTTTATTTTCATTTCACTTACATCAATTCTATATAACAGTTGTACAAGCGATTCGAAATTGGTTAGAATGAGTTGATTAATATATGTTGTCAACTGTTGCAATACATCTGCATCTTCAAGTACAGCCAAATCCTTACAAGAAAATACCTTTTCTAGTGTTGTGTTGTTTTCTTTGGATGCTAATAATGACATAAGATGATTTTAAATTTGACAAGAACCCCTGCAAATACAGCTAAAGCAACTTGAATTTAAAACTTTTCCAACACACCCAATGCAAAAAGAGCAAAATCATATTTTACAGGATCTTTATCATCCCATGATTTGAGTGTTTGTGTTAATTCAACAGCGGTTAGCCAATCAAATTTTTTTCTTTGTATAAGATTGAATTTTCCAGCTACTCTTGCCACATGCAAATCCAATGGAATAATCAATTGCGAAGGTTTGATTTGATTCCAAATACCAAAATCAACGCCACGCTTGTCTTTGCGAACCATCCACCTTAAATACATGTTGATTCTTTTACAACCAGAATTTTTTTGTGGTGATGCGATATGTTTTAATGTTCGCTTTGGCACATCAGGTAATGAGAAAAAATAATCGTAAAATCCATTTAAAGCATTTTCAGTGTCGATGTCCTTTTTTTTCATACTCTTGGTGAATGCGGTTTCCAATGATTCGTGTTGACTATAATGAAATTTGAAGAATTCAATGAAATACAATAAATCGGTTGCATTGAAAGTGCGATGTTTGAAATGTAGTAACTTTTTCAAATCTTCATCAGTGTGATGTAAACAAAAATCATGAGGCGTGTTATGCATTAAATGCATCAGCTCTTTTGATTTGGCTATAATGGTAGTTCTATTGCCCCAGGAAAAAATGGCTGCAAAAAATCCTGCAATTTCTATGTCTTGTTTTTTGGTAAATGCATGGGGAATGCAAATTGGATCAGATGCGATAAATAAAGGCTGGTTATATTCATTCACCTTTCTATTGAGAAATATTTTGAGTTGCGTATTGATGGTAATGGGTTTAGGTTTATGCTCAATATAGAAAGGAACAAACGGGATTTCGAGTTGCTTTGAAGGGTTTTGTGGGATTCAAATCTGTTGTTTCGATTATGCAATATTGCAATATTACGTCCCTAGCAATGACACAGCCAAATATTTTCACTGATGTTTATTCAA
Organism: uncultured Bacteroidota bacterium; assembly: GCA_903871575.1. Classification (GTDB taxonomy): domain Bacteria; phylum Bacteroidota; class Bacteroidia; order Chitinophagales; family Chitinophagaceae; genus Ferruginibacter. The sequence continues at coordinate 18,173 of CAIQHJ010000080.1, read as the reverse complement.
TTGCTGTTATTATTATGTCATTTTGGATAAAACCCTTGCTATCACTAACTTTCGCCTTTTTCGATTATGCAATATTGCAATATTACGTCCCTAGCAATGACACAGCCAAATATTTTCACTAATGTTTATTCAATTGCTGTTATTTTTAGGCCGTTTTGTATAAAACCCTTGCTATCACTGACTTTCGTGCATTTTGGATTATGCAATATTGCAATATTACGTCCCTAGCAATGACACAGCCAAATATTTTCACTGATGTTTATTCAGTGCCCTCCTAACCAATCGCCTGACCCAAATCCGCTACCAAATCTGCCGCATCTTCTATTCCAATACTCAATCGAATCAACCCGTCTGTCAATCCATTTTTAATGCGCTCTTCTCTAGGTATACTCGCATGGGTCATACTAGCCGGATGATTAATCAACGACTCCACTCCTCCTAAACTTTCTGCTAATGAAAATAATTTTGTTGATGACAACACCTTTGTTGCTGCCTCAATAGACTCATCTTTTAATGTAAAACTCAACATCCCCCCAAATCCACGCATCTGCTTTTTTGCAATCTCATGATTAATATGATCTTCAAACCCACACCAGAATACCTTGTCTACTTTTGGATGATTGCGCAAATAATGCGCTACAATTACACCATTCTCACAATGCGCTTTCATCCGCACATGTAAGGTTTTTATCCCCCTCAAAACCAAAAAACAATCAAAAGGACCAGGCACGGCACCACAACTCTTCTGAATGAAATACAACTGGTCTTTTAACAAACTATCATTCATAATCAATGCACCTTGAATAACATCACTATGTCCTCCCAAATATTTAGTTGATGAATGCATCACAATATCCGCACCCAAATCCAAAGGGTTTTGCAAATAGGGCGATGCAAATGTATTGTCTACGCAAAGGATTGTACCTGCTTGCTTAGAGATTGTTGCAATCGCTGCTATATCTGTGATATTCATCAATGGATTGGTTGGCGTTTCAATCCAAATTAATTTCGTCTTGGATGTTATCGCAGCGGATACATTTGCAGGATCTGTAGTATCTACGAATTTAAAACTGATGCCAAATTTTTCAAATACTTTGATGAACAATCGATACGTACCGCCATACATGTCACTCGCTGCAATAACCTCATCTCCAGGTGAAAGCAATTTTATCACCGCATCTGTTGCCGCTACGCCACTGCTAAACGCCAATGCATATTTGCCATTTTCAATTATAGCTAACGCCGACTCCAATGCAGCACGCGTTGGATTTTGCGATCGCGCATACTCGTAACCTTTATGTTGACCTGGTGAAGATTGCACATAAGTTGATGTTTGAAAAATTGGCGTCATAATAGCGCCTGTTGATGGATCTGGCTCTGCACCAGCATGTATCATTTTTGTTGCCAAACCTGTATTTTCTAATGATGTGTTGCTCATTGTATTTGTTTTTTTATTTGTAAAAATATATAATTTTTTATGGTTTAAATTCTAGCCACACAAAGATATCGCCAGTCGTAGTTGTCTGACATATATGCCGATTTGGGCACTGCTGGATTATGTAATACCGATGGCTTTAAAATGTTTTTATTCACCAAAGCCTTTTTAGACTCATGCAAATAATCAACAAAAGATGGTGTTTTCATCCATATCTTTTGTGGCGGCTCAAATGCTACTTTCTCTGCATTCCACACTATGGATGCTGGCAATTTTGTCTGCATCGTTTTTCTCAAAATAGATTTCATATACCCATTCTGAATTTTAAATGTTGATGGCAAACTAAAAGCAAATTTCACCAAATCATGTTGCAGAAATGGCAACCGCACTTCACAACCATGTGCCATTGCATTTCTATCTGCATATCGGAGCAATGTTTCCAAACCCTGGTGTTTCACATCAAAATATAAAATATCGTTCAATTTGGTTACAATTGGTTTATGCAAGCCATCCCATTCTCTTCCTTTTGTACATGCTAAAAAATCGGGGTTAATATCGGAATGACCAACCATATTGGCATACGCTTTTTTCTCTACGGCAATGGCTACATGCGATGGCAGATATGCAGCCAACACGTTTTTTATATCCCACCTAAATTGTACTTGATTTGCTTTTAATTGTTGCTTCTCTTTGATAAATAAACTGAACCTGTTTTTATTAATTAGTTCCTGTAAAAACCAATGTGCATATTTGTGATATCCTGCAAATATTTCATCCGCACCTTGGCCATCCAACAACACTTTAATATCATGCGCTTTGGCCATTTGATAAACCCGATACTGCGCATAAACACTAGATGAGGTAATCGGTTCTTCTTGGTGATACATCAACTTTTCAAAATCCAAAATGCACGCTTCGGCGGTGGGCGTTACCAAATGATTTGTTATGTTGAATTGATTTGTTATTTCCCGAATAGCTGCAGACTCATCTTTCTCAAAGCCCGGAAACACAGCAGAAAACGTATGCAAATCGAACGGTTGTTGTTGTTTGATACTCGCAACAATGCTAGAACTGTCCAACCCGCCACTTAAGCTCGTTCCCACTGGCACATCACTTCGCAATCGCATTTTCACCGATTGATTAAAGTAATCGTTTAATTGCAAAATCGCCGTTTGCTCGTCAATGTTGCTTGTAATTTGTTTGTCCAACTGCCAATAATGATGCACCGACAATACCTCATTTTGCCATGTTAAAAAATGTGCAGCCGGCAAAGAAAAAATACCTTTAAAAAATGTACGGGAAGCATCAGATGCATGTTGCACTGTGCCCAATGTGAGATAATTCAACAACATTTTATTGTCGGCTTCTTTGGGTACTTCTACAGCCCACAATGCCTTCATTTCACTTGCGAAACAAAACAGCCCTTTTTGATTGTGATAATAAAATGGCTTCTCTCCCATTCTGTCTCTCGCTGCAAATAATTTTTGTTCTACGGAATCCCAAATCGCAAATGCAAACATACCATCGAAATAGGGAAGACATTTTTCTTTGTAACAATCATAAGCCGCCAAAATAACTTCCGTATCACTGCTCGTATTAAAATGATAACCCGCTTTTTTAAGTTCTTTTTTCAGCTCAGGGAAATTGTAGATTTCGCCATTATAAACGATAGAATATCGATTAAGATAATGCATCGGCTGTGCTGCTTGAGGCGATAAATCAATGATGGCTAATCTTCTGTGCGCCAATCCAACATTGTTGTTCGCATTAATCCAAAAACCTTCGCCATCGGGTCCTCGATGCGCAATGGCTTCTGCCATCTTTTTAAGTTGATGTTCATTACATAAAGAAGCAATAGGAGAAATAATACCTGCAATACCACACATAATGTAAATATCAAACTATTGAATTCCAATTCCAAAATATTCAACAAACTTATGATGACAATGGCTTGGTTAAGGTAATAGGTAAGATCACTTTTGCATTTTCCCAAAAAAATTGCAAGCCAACCGTTTTCGGATTGATGCTGTCAAATATTGCAGAAAATGATTCAACAGGTTGGCTGATGTACTCCACGTCCACAGCAACTCTAATCACATCTTTTGATGCATTGTAATTAAATGCGCCCCAAGTGTCTAATGCTTTATTGATGATGATCGTCCATTTCGTTGGGGTTGGTATGGCATAAATAGAATATCGCCCTTTTTTTACTTTTGTTTTGTTGATGTACACGTCTGTGAAAAATTCAATCTCGGTTGCTTCGTTTGCACCCAAGCGCCACAGCTTTTCAAACGCTATCAACTCCCCAAATACCTTTCTACCATTCATTGAAGGACGACTGTAAATTATTCTAGCTATTAAATTTTCACTGGTTTTCTCTTGCACTTTCATCAAAGGGAAATTAACCGGAAAATAACTGATGTCTAAAGGAGATTTGTCTATTGCCGGAATTTTCTCCTGCGCAAATGCAACTCCTGAAATACAACAAATGGTCAACAAAACAAACAGACAATGCTTCATTTGATTTTTTTTTGCAAATATAGCGCATCGCATATCGAGCAGTTTGGTATTTTTTGATTTATTATTGCAATCTGTATTCGGCTGATGAAGTTTTTTTGTTGTATCGCAAACATGTTTTTAAACACAGTTGCAACAAACATCAAATTAATCACCAATCATCATCTTTCTTATAACATCAAAAAGCATACATAAAGATGTCTTCGCTTCAAATTACCACCATTCAATCAGTACTTTTTTGGGAAGATAAACAAGCCAATCTGGATATGTTTGAAAGCAAAATCAATCTGCTTCAACATAAAAGCGGCATAGTCATTTTACCCGAGATGTTTAGCACCGGCTTTTCCATGAACGCTTCCGCATTGGCAGAAACGATAGACGGGAACACCATACAATGGATGAAGCGCGTTAGCAAAGCAAACAACATCATCCTTACTGGAAGCATCATCATATCTGAAAACAATCAATTTTTCAACCGACTTATTTGGATGCTGCCCAATCAAACTTTTGGCTTCTACGATAAAAGACATTTGTTTGCCTATGCCAATGAAAACGAATTTTACAGCAGCGGCAACAAAAGACTTATTGCCTCCGTAAATGGATGGCGATTAAACTTACAGATTTGTTATGATTTGAGATTTCCGGTTTGGGCAAGACAACAACATACAAATGAATACGACGTATTGGTTTATGTTGCCAATTGGCCAGAAAAAAGAAATCATGCCTGGAAATCATTGCTCACCGCTCGAGCCATAGAAAATCAATGTTATGTGGTAGGCGTAAATAGAGTAGGTAACGACGGAAAAAACATTTCTTACAGTGGCGATTCGATGATTATTGATCCATTAGGAAACATTTTATATCACAAATCCAACGAAGAAGATATACACACTTTGCTGCTGCAAAAAGATCAATTGGAAGCAATTAGACAGCAGTTCCCTTTCGCCAAAGATGCAGATGGTTTTACTTTATCGGCTTTTGATTAATCAGTGAATCTACAACTTTCAATTTCATATCATAGCCATTTATTAAAGCATCATAATGGGTTGGCACAAATATATCTGGTGGAATGCCTTTTCCTTTATGCGATTCTAGGTGATTAAATTGCACCAATCTAAACAACGGCATACGCAATCTGGTTTGTGTATTGGGCAAAATGATTTCTGGAAGCAAAATGCCATTGTTTCCATACCATCCACCACCTGTTTCTTCTCCAACCAACACAACATTGGATTGTCCTTTTATGGCATTTAGAAATAAAGTAGTTGCTGAAAAACTCGGACCATTGATTAAAATATAAATGTTGCCATCGAAGCGGAGATGCTTTTTAGGCCTGTACATTTTTCTTTCGTACCGCTCAAGATGAAATGTTGAATTGGACTGTCTTCTGCCTAAAATACGCAATTTAATGTTGTTCCACCTGCCTTCTTTGAAATAGCTAGTATAAGGCGCCAAACTGCTCACCGTTGCGTATACAGAATCTGCTACTTTAAATGGTTTCTTTGAAATGTATTTCGTAAACAATGTAGACTTGTTCACAAAGCCTCCTCCATTGTATCTTAAATCAATAATCAAATTGGGCACCTGTTTGTTATGCAATGTTTTAAATGATTTTTTAAAAAACCGACGAAGACCAACAGCCGTAAAATTGTTTAGTCGCAAAAGCGCTTTTTGATGAGAACTGTCGATTTCCAAACTGCTAGAAGTCCAATTTTTGGTTTTCCGCTGTTGCTTAATGTTAGCAAGCTTTATTTCGTTTTTTCTTGTCTGTTTTGATTCTACGAAAGCGGCAATGAGGGTATCCTTAACATTCGCCAAACTGTCAACATATCGTATGTGGTAATTGTCGCTCAATCCAAAAACATAGGTATGCAACAATGGGAAATTGCTGCTGATGCGAATAAAATTTACGTTGTGCGCATACCCGTCTTCTGGTAAATGGCTCAACATTTTTTTAATGATTGCGCTAGATTCAATACCATTGATGCTTTTGATGAGGGTACCTTTTTTTAGCAGTGTATCTTTTTCATACACCGTATTCATTACAACCATGCTGTCATTCCACACCTTCAAATGAAATGGAAATGCACTGGGTTTATGAAAGCGCTTCCATTTTTCGTAGGACTTGCTCATACCAATGCTAGTGTGGCCGCAATGTATCTTGTTGACAACTGGGGCCATAATTTGCCAAACAAATTGTTGGGCAGTCATGCTGTCTTTAAGCAATTGTGCTTGGGTATCAAAATAGTAATCGATACTATCTTTTGAAGTGTACCAATACAATGATGGATGCTTGGTTGTGAGAATTTCTCTAGCGATGTTGTAATCTTTCATCAATGCAGCTTTGCCAAATTTTTGATTGGGCTGATGTGCTTGATGCACAGCACTGCAGGAGCAAAGCAACAACACGATGAGCAATAAGAATACAAAATTTTTCATGAAGGAAATACACACTAACCATAAAACTACACATAATTTATGAGGCGTGTATGCTGCGAGATGGCTCACCAGAAATTTGATCCATTTTATACATCACAGTATTGAGCACATCCTTTATTTGCTCGTCTTTTTTTTGCAATGATCCAATCAATGCATAAAACAAAGATGCATCCATTACTTGTCCCGACTGATTTTCTAAATTGTTTACTATATAATTTTTGGTGAGCATGTTGTCTTGCGGATCTGTAAATAAACTTTCAACCGAGACATCTAAAATGAGAGCGATATCCTCCATTTGGCTTAAGGTAATGTCCGATTGGTCATTTTCAAAATTACTGATCGCCGCTTCAGACATTTTCATTGCGGAAGCCAAGTCTTTTTGTTTGATGCCTTTGATGCCTCTCCATTTGCGAATATTGTTGCCAATTTTTAGTCTTTCGTAACCGTCTACATTTTTTCTTGATTTCATGTTGTTTGATTTTTTTGAATGTAAACTTAACCTGCCAACAAATATTTTATCTGATTTTATACCAGAAAAACCAATAGAAAATAACATCAAATTTTAGTGGTTTTCACCATAAAATCAGTGCTGAATAAAATTAGCTTGTGACTGAATTTAGTTCAGTGTTTTTTGTAGGTTTTGTTTGATGTGATTGGCAATTTTACATCATCAATGGCCATTGAACAGGATTGCCGAAAACTGATTTAGAGTAGGCGCACATTAAAAATTAAACCATGCGAAATTTATTTATTGTTACGATGATTTTATTTTCAAACATGCTGATGGCACAGCGCTCAACTACTTTAAATTTCCCTCAAACCGGACCGGTAGATTGTCCATACGGCTATACCCCTACATTGCATGTTGTTCTCCAATTTATCAATTTTCATAAGCCAAGAACAAATTGTACCAGTGGTTTTGGTTTGTGTTTCAAACACAGCGCTTATGTTTCGTGCGATCCAAATTGGCGTAAGTCTTCAATCTCTGGGACGATGGTGGATGCGGTAGCTAAAATAAATAAAGAAGTGATTGAGCTGCACATCCCATTGGCATTGAAATATCAAAAGAGTTTTGAAAAAACAGATTTTTCAACGTTTGAATTGGAAGAAAAAAGCTTTAGCATCAAATCCGAAACGGGCATCATCCGATATATTAAAGGCGGTGTATATCCAGTTGCTGTTGTAGATGACGAGTTCGTTGTTAACCTACCCCTAAACTAAAAAACAAAAGGCAATGTCTTTGGGCATTGCCTTTATTTCTATTCATCAAAACAAATACAATGAAACCATTAACCACAACTGCATTTTGTATTGGAATCTTTATGTTAAGCGGATGTCTTCAACACACTTTAAAAAAGAATAAAGTAAATGAACACCATGTATTTAATGATAAGTCGGCTTATCGCAATTATTTGAAAAACAACACCGGTTTTCAAAACACAAAGATCCTCTATGTGGATTCAAAATCTTACATGCCATATGTAAATGATTATTTACAAAAAGATAGCAGTATGCTGCTTGTAGGTTTTTTTGCTAACGACAGCACCAAACTGAAGCGAAGCGAATTCCTATCAGAAAATAGTTCTTGTGAAGGCAGAATCATCATGGAAATAAAAGAAACCATTCAAAATAAACAGGTGCCTGATTCTATTTTAGAACGCAATATGCTATTCAAACAAATAGGATTCAAATATCTAAGCGATAATCGTACTTTTTCAATACAAGCATGTAAAGCGCCATTAAAATTGTTTGTCAATTACTCTACAGAAATGGGATTGTTGTACCTCGATATGTATAAAAAAATTATTGATTTGCAATATGGAGATTCGAAAAATGTTGAAGTGTTTGTGATAAGTATGGACCCTGTTGCTTATTACGCAGATTAGCTAATCGCGTTTTCATTTTCCACAATTCAAATTAAAAAATAACAACCATGCGAACGACCTATATGATAATGATGCTATTGATTTGTAGGCAATTTGCTTCGGGACAGCCATTCATCAAATCAAATCAACAAACGGTACGCACAAAAGAAATAATTATCGAAAATTATACGGCATTAAACATCCCCTTTGAGCAATACACTCCAAAATTTGATTCGGAAAATGCATATACATTTCTTCAAGTTGTTACTGGTCATTCGGGCGGGTTATATCATATTTTAATACAAACCACATTCACCGGAAAATTGGTTTATGCCGCATTGAGCAACAATCTTTTTTCATTTTTCCTTTGCGAAAAAATACCAATAACTTTTTTTGATGGCTGTATCCGACAAATTGATAAATCAGGAAACATAGAGATGACATTCACCGAAGAAATAATCGATTGTATTCTTAAACGGCTGAATAATTGTGAAATGTCGAATTGAATTATTTTACATGATTCCAGCCCTGAGCAACCAACGCGTGTTTATTTCCGCCCCTGGTTATGAGGTTCATGCCTTCCGATGCTTGCGTTGTGTAACCAATGATAGAGATGGCTGGATTGAGTTTTATTTTCTCATAATCTGATTGTGCAATGGTAAACAACAATTCGTAGTCTTCGCCGCCACTCAAAGCGCAGGCTGTTGGATCTAATTGTAGTTTGTATGCAAATTCTTTAGCATCCTCATTGAAAGGAAATTTGTCTTCATACAATACACATCCAACTTTACTTTGATTGCAAATATGCATGATATCGCTGCTCAATCCATCGCTCACATCAATCATGCTCGTTGGCAAAATTCCTTCATCTGAAAAATAAGCAACGATGTCTTTTCTTGCCTCAGGCTTTAACAACCTGCCTACAATGTGTTTTTGCCCTTCTAAATCTGGTTGTGCACCCGTTTCTTGAAAAATCTTTTTTTCTCTTTCCAACAATGTCAATCCTAAAAATGCACTCCCCAATTCTCCACTAACACAAATCAAATCTGTTTCCTTGGCGGTATTGCGTTTTACAAATGCATCGGGCGCCACCTCGCCAATTGCGGTAACGCTGATTACAAATCCTTTTTGAGATGAGCTGGTATCACCTCCAACCAAATCCACTTGATACGCTTCACATGCCGCATACACGCCACTGTAAAATTCATCTAAGGCTTCCAAGCTAAATCTATTGCTAAAACCAACACTCAATAAAATTTGTGTAGGAATCGCGTTCATGGCATATATATCACTTAAGTTCACAACCACAGCTTTATAACCAAGGTGTTTCATTGGCGTATACGACAAATCAAAATGAATGCCTTCTAGTAACAAGTCGGTAGATAATACCGTTTGTCTGCCAAAATGATCAATCACCGCAGCATCATCACCTATCCCTACCAGTGAGGAAGCGTTTTTTATTTCTATATTTTTAGTGAGGTGCTCAATTAATCCAAATTCTCCTAGTGAAGCAATTTCAGTGCGTGATTCCATTGTTCTTTTTTTTATTATAATTTTCCCTGCACATATGCCAGGAGTTCATCGTGAATTTTTCCGTTGGTGGCCAACAAATGTGGTTGATATGGAGAATAATAATCGCCTTTGTAATCGGTTACCTTACCTCCCGCTTCCTCTACCATCAAAAACCCGGCAGCACTATCCCAGGCCTGTAAGCTGTGTTCATAAAATCCATCAAAACGCCCGGCGGCTACCCAACACAAATCAATAGCCGCGCTGCCCAATCTTCTCACCGGTATGCCTTGTCTAATTAATTTTTCAAAAACATCCAATGGACTATTTTCCGAATCCAAATAAGTATATGGAAAACCAGTTACCAAACAACTTTTGATGACTTCCGTTTTTGTACTCACATGAATGCGTTTTTCATTCAAATAGGCGCCTTGATCTCTTTGTGCAAAAAACAATTCATTCATAAAAGGATTGTACACAGATCCCAATATCATTTGGCCGTCTTTTTCCAAACCAATACTCACACAACACAATGGAATGCCATTCGAAAAATTTACAGTTCCATCAATTGGGTCGATAATCCATTTATACGCACTGTTGGATTTTATTTCTCCAGTTTCTTCACTTAAAATAAAATGATCTGGAAAATCGTTTTGAATCACTTCAATGATTGCTTTTTCCGCTGCATGATCCGCCTCTGTCACCAAATTATTGATCCCTTCCTTCGTCGTAATTTTAAAATTACCATTGAAATAATGTTGCAATTGAGCTGCACCTGCTTGCACAGCATTTAATAAGGTTGTTTTGTACATGCCGCAAATATAACGAATGATAAAGTAGTGTTGCACATTCAAATAAAGGATTTTAAAGCTATTTACGGTTTGAAACTCGCTTGTATATTGCACATTATTAATAAATATTTATCTTCGACGCTTTAGTATGCATTGCTAAACAATCAACAGAAAAAATGATGGACAAAAATACATTGAGGGATATTTTTTATCAACATGATGGTCGCCTTATTCATAAATGGGATCAATATTTTGATATTTACGAACATTATTTTGAAAAGTACAAAGGGAAAGAAATCAACATTTTAGAAATTGGAATTTCTCATGGCGGTTCTATTCAACTTTGGAGAAAATATTTTGGCGAAAAAATAAATCTCTTTGCCATCGATTTCAATCCCGAATGTCAACAGTTTGAAGATGACAGAACAAAAGTTTTTATTGGTTCTCAAACCGATACACAGTTTCTCGATCGGGTTATTTCTACATTGCCCGTTATGGATGTTATCATTGATGACGGCGGACATACCATGCAGCAGCAAATTGTGTCTTTTGAAAAGTTGTTTATGACATTAAAAGAAGGCGGTCTTTATTTGGTAGAAGATACGCACACTTCTTATTGGCATGCTTTTCATGGTGGACTGAGAAAAAAAGGAAGCTTCATAGAATACGCAAAGGACCGAATTGATTCTTTGTATGATGAACATGTAGACGATAAAAGTCAAATCATCATCAGTGAAATAACAGAAAACATCAATAGCATTGCTTTTTATGATAGCGTGGTGGTTTTCGAAAAGAAAAAACGAAACAAACCTTTTCATATTCAAAAAGGAACTGAAACCATCAATCCTTATGTAGCAGCCACTGAACTCAAAAAGGCTACAATTTGGATGAAACTGAAAGCAAAGTTTTTTGGAACAAACAACAATTCATTTTGGAATAATCACAAAGGAAAAATTTCATAATTTCTCATTTTTCATTTTTAAAACCCGATTCCTTTTTTGCTTTGAAACTCTCCATCATCATTGTAAACTTTAATGTAAAATATTTTTTAGAACACTGTTTGTACAGCGTTTCGAAAGCCTGTTCAAATATTGAAGCTGAAATTTTTGTGGTGGACAATGCGTCTACAGATGAGAGTTTCGAATATTTTCAAGGTAAATTTCCGCAGGTTAATTTTAGATGGAACCAAGAAAACGTTGGTTTTTCTAAAGCCAACAACAGCGTGCTTGCAGAAACCAAAGGCGATTACATTCTTTTCTTAAACCCAGACACCATCGTTGCCGAAGACAGCTTCGAAAAATGTTTGGATTATATTTCTACACATCATGATTGCAGTGGGCTTGGGGTGCACATGATTGATGGTGCAGGTAATTTTTTAAAAGAAAGCAAACGTTCTTTTCCAACGCTCGCATCTTCTTTTTATAAATTGATGGGATTGAGCAGATTTTTTCCGACGTCTAAAACTTTTTCTAGTTATTACGCCAGTCATGTTCCCGAAAACAAAATTGCTTCTGTTGAAGTGCTCTCTGGTGCATTTTTTATGATTACCAGAAAAATACTATCTAGGGTAAAAGGCTTTGATGAAGATTTTTTCATGTATGGAGAGGATATTGATTTGAGTTTCAGAATAAAAAAGACTGGCTTTAAAAACATCTATTTTCCCGATACAACGATTCTGCATTTTAAAGGAGAAAGTACCCAAAAATTACAAGCCGATTATATTACCCAGTTTTATGGCGCAATGAAATTGTTTGTAAAAAAACACCACAAAGAAAATAAAATGCTATTGCGGTGTATCAATATCGCAATTGGTGTTACCGCTTTTTTTGCAGAAAGAAAAAGACGCATACAAACCATCACGCCTACCCGAAATAAAATGCATCAGCCTGCTTCTATTTTGATTGTAGGAAGTAACGATAGTTTCAACGAGATGATTCATGTAATCAAACACGCACCTACGCCTATGGTTATTTTTGGAAGAGTTGCCGTTGATGAATTTGATACGGATTTTGCAGCTTGTTCGCTAGATAATTTTGCAAACTTCATTTCCAAAAACAACATTAAAAATGTTTTGTTTTGCGAAAAAGACATTTCCTATGCACAAATTTTTGACGTCATGAAAACACATAAAAACGTTGCCACTTTTCACATACATACCAATGGATGTCTTACAACCATTAGCTCCGGATCAGCCATTGTTTTTTAAATTGATTTTATCCAGTTGTCAACAATCGATTTGTCCCACTCCAATTCCTGTTGCAATGGCGACTGCAATTCTTTTGCACGTTCAATCAAATCAATCAAATTATCATTCACTTGATGCGTGATAAACAATCCCATTTTTGAAAGATGTTTGGCTAAATAAATTTGCTCTGTTTGTCCGGGTGTTGGTATCAATATCGCTTTTTTGTGACAGGCGATTAAATCCATGACAGAAGAGTAACCAGACCTGCAAAGCACCAGCTCCGATTGGCAAATCAAATCATTGAGCAGCGCTGCATTTTGATGGTTGTATATCGTTAGATGTGTGTTGCTACTTTTCAAAACCGATTTTTCATTGGGCAACCCCCGCACCATCACCATCGGCACTTCAACATTTTTTATTTGCTCCAATATCTCCGTTTCCAATATCGTTCGTTGTGGTTCTGGTCCAGAAAGCAAAAAACAAATATGAAATTGTAGCGTTGTGGGTTTATTATAAAATCTTGATAAGACCCCCAAATAATGAACAGGAATAACAGGCATCTTTTTGGGATGTGACAATGCACCTGCATAATTCTTTTCGGTTGCTATATCTGGCACCCAACAAGTTTGGTACTGGTTGATATAAAAGTAGTTGATGCGCTGCACAAAGTTATCTAACCATCGACGCCCAGTTTGTATGTGTAATTGATGGGTAATAAATATGGATGGCACCTGTTTATGAGATAAGCCCAATCGATTGTCGCTGATGATGCCGTCGATTTGATGCTGTTGAACAATGGTTTTCAACCATTTTTTTTCATGTTGTATGGCAAAAAATATCTTGGGCAATTGTGTAGCCAATTTTAAAAAAAACCATTTCCCTAACGAACTATAACGAATACGATAACCTTTTACCGGAATGAGCAAACAATTGGGAAATGCTTCTTTTAAAATCGCCGCAGTGGACCCTTCCGCCGCCATTACTACAGTTATTTTTTTAGATAATAGGTACTCTATAATTGGAATACACCGCGTGGCATGTCCTAGCCCCCAATCCAATGGCGCTATTAAAACCTTTTTTTTCTCAGTTCCAATGTTAATATTTTCAAGATTTTTCAAAAATTCACAATATTTGAGTAAGAAATATGTTTAATTTGTAACTTCAATCATATGATGCAAACTTTTTGAATGCCTTGAAATCAAAAAAGTATTCAATCAAATGTATTCATAGTTTGAAAAATAAGCACTATATATTTGTTTCTATGAAAAATACAATGAAATTTATATTCATCTTACTATTTCTAGCCTCTTTTTTCTTGAGTGGTTGCGCTTCAAAAAAAATATTTTGTGGCTGCCCAAATGAAAGAGGGATGGTAGGTTACAAATAACAACAAAATATGAACAAATCAAATCGTGATTTGCTGGTATTATTCAAACAAGAACTGATGACGCCTCAGGCTATTGAGCATGAGGTTGATTGGCTGCATGAATTGTTGTTTAGGGTTGAACGACTCGACAATTTTGTACCTGCTCATGAAATCATGGATCTCAACAAATACAAAATTTTTAATGGAGATTTTCACATAAAAAAATATGTTAGGGCGCGTACCGAACAGCCTTTCGTATTCTTAAGCAATTTGAATTAAGCTTATTTTAAATTGCTCAATGCATTTCTCAAACCAACTATTACCGCTTCGATTTCAGATTTTTTGCAACAACCTACACTGATTCTATACCAATTGCTTTGTCTATCCGCACCAAAATAACCAAATGGCACCAAGGCCAATTTAGCGTTGTTCAACACATAATCCGTTACCGCTTCTTGGTTATCTAAAATGGTACCTTCTGCTGTTTGTTTTCCTACTAGATTTATTTGTACAGTTAGATAAATAGCAGCTTGTGGCGCAATGGCATCAACACTAAAACCCTCCTCCTTCAATTGATGAAAGCCGTTATACAAGTGCGTTAGTCTATATGAAATTTCATTTTTAAAATCATGTAAATAAGCATCTACTGCAGCAGTATTGTTTAAAAATTTAGCGACAGCTTTTTGTTCTGCCATTGGAGCCCAAGAGCCAACATGACTATTGATCGCTTTCATTTTATTAATCAAATGTGCTGGACCCATAGACCAACCCACACGCACACCCGTAGCTGCAAATGCTTTACTTATTCCATCTACAAAAATCGTGTACGCTTTCATTTCGGGACGAAGAGAAACCGGATTGTAATGTACAGTATCCCCAAACGTTAGTGTCCAATAAATCTGATCGTACATCATGTATAATTTCTTTGCGCCTTCTGGTCTGCTGTTGTTTTCGGCAATAACCAAATCGCAGATGGCTTCCAATTCTGCTTTTCCAAAAACCGTTCCTGTTGGATTCAATGGAGAGCATAACGCCAAAAGTGTTGCTCCTTTAATGTGTGGCGCAATTTGTTCTGCCGTAGGCATGAAATTGTTTTCTCTTGATGAAACAATGTGAATATGCTCACCTTCTGTGAAATGCGTATAATGATTATTATTCCAGCTAGGCACAGGATAAATAATCTTGTCGCCTTTATCTACTATGCTTCTGAATATGGAATAAATTAAAGGACGTCCACCACATGCAATTAATATCTCGTTTGTAGCATAGGTCAATCCCTCTTTTCTTTCAATGAATTGAGCAACTGATTTTCTCAAATCCATTTCACCATCTGCAGCTGGATAGGTTGTAAAGCCACTTTTATATGCTTCAATAATTTCTGCTTCTAATACAGTGGGAATGGGAAATTCTTTCGAATCAAAATCGCCAATGGTATAATTGTATATCTGTTCTCCAGCTGCAATTTTTTCTTTAATAATTGCTCCCAATCGTACAATTTCTGATGCTATTAATGTTTCTGCTAACTGACTTAATGTTTGATCGCTCATATAACCCATTTGATTTGCTAAAAACAGCAAAAGTATAGGTTAGGCAGTTTAAAAAAAAATTACAACCGGCATCGATTGCATTTATTTGAACACTGGATACCGATTAAATTGCGAAGCATTACAAATAAGCTTGAATCTTATCTAAATAAATATCACATTTTTCAATTTTTTTTGAATATATAATAAAAAAATCGCGCCAAATGTACATTTTCGACAATGAATTGTATATTTGTTTCGCTGAAGTGAATGTTTACTTCCCTTGGATTTTAATTCTTACTATGTTCAATATTATTCTTTTTGGTCCTCCAGGCAGTGGAAAAGGTACGCAAAGCGAAAAGCTGATTGCTCAATATGGTCTCAAACATTTGAGCACCGGAGATTTGCTGCGCTCAGAAATCGCCAAACAAACCGACTTGGGTTTAGCAGCCAAAAAACTGATGGACAGAGGCGAATTGGTACCTGATGATGTAGTTGTTGGTATGATCAGTTCATCTATCGATAACCACCCAGAAGCCAAAGGATTTTTATTTGACGGATTTCCCCGCACATCAGCTCAAGCAAAATCTTTAGATGTCTTACTCGAGCAAAAAAATGCACAAATTGTAGTGATGCTAGCCCTCGAAGTAACAGAAGAAGAACTCGTAAAAAGATTGATGAAAAGAGGCGAAACCAGCGGCAGAAGCGACGACACCAACGAAACGGTTATCAGAGCAAGAATTACAGAATACCACAACAAAACAGCTGCAGTTGCAGATTACTATCAACAATTCAATAAAGTAGTAATGGTTAAAGGCGAAGGTTCTGTAGATGAGATTTTTCAATTGCTATGCAATGAAATAGACAGCAGAATTTAATGCCTTTTTATGAATAGCCAATCCATTGAGTTACGACTATTTTTCTCTCAACAAGCCCATCAAATTCTACTTACTGCCAACGAAAATCAACCAGCCAAATGGGGACTGATGAATCTTATGCAAATGACAGAGCATCTTGCAGATTTTTTCAGACTATCTATCGGTGAAATTACCTTCAATTTGGCTGTTAACGAATCAGACATTCCCAAATACACTGCGTTTCTTTTCAGCGATAAGCCATTTAAAGAAAACACCAAAGCACCTTTGAGTGTTATGCCCGAGGTGCCGCATCCTGTAAAACACAAACAGTACCTAGATGCTGTAAACGATTTACACCTAGCCATCCATCAATTTTTTCAATTCTTTGCAGCAAACGAAAATAAACAAACCTTACATCCTGTATTTGGCATGCTCAATTTTCAGGGCTGGCTTCAATTGCACTACAAACACGTAACACATCACCTACGTCAGTTTGGTTTGATGTAAACAGATTTTCTTCAACAGATTTTTTTAAAAATTATTATGCTGATGCGGGTACTACCTATACCTTTGCCTCAAATGAATTTTTATGCAAAAGCTAGGAAATTTTATATTGGACAATTGGATAGATGGCGATGGTGATGGGCAAGTGTTATATAATGCAGTAAATGGGAATCCAATTGCAACGGCTACAACCAAAGGATTAGACTTTGCCGCCGTAGTTGAATTTGGAAGAGCTCAAGGTAGTTCGAGATTAAGAAAAATGACTTTTCAAGAAAGGGGCAGAATGCTGCGCGCACTAGCACTACATTTGTTAGAAAAGAAAGAAAAATTTTATGCCATCAGTTATCAATCTGGTGCAACACGCATAGACAGTTGGATTGACATAGAAGGCGGCATTGGCAATCTGTTTTCCAATGCATCGCTTAGAAGAAAATTACCCGATGAAACTTTTACTTTGGATGGGGAGGCTATTCCATTAAGCAAACAAAATAGTTTCATGGGACATCATATTTTGGTTCCTAAAGAAGGCGTAGCTATACACATCAATGCTTACAATTTTCCTGTTTGGGGCATGTTGGAAAAAATTGCAGTTAACTTACTGGCAGGCGTAGCCGCAATTGTAAAGCCCGCAACCGTAACATCATATCTTACAGAAGCTGTAGTAAAAGAAATCATTGCTTCTAATATTTTACCAACCGGAGCACTTCAGTTGATTTGCGGAAGTGCTGGCGATTTGTTGGATTATGTGGATGCTCAAGATGTAGTCACTTTTACAGGCTCTGCACATACGGGTTTAATGCTCAAATCTCATCCTCAAATATTAGCAGCATCGGTTCCATTTAATATGGAAGCAGACTCACTGAATTGCATGGTTTTGGGTGACGACGTAAACCCAGATATGCCCGAGTGGGATATTTTTATTAAAGAAGTGAAGCGAGAAATGACCGTTAAAGCAGGACAAAAATGTACGGCCGTTAGAAGAATATTTGTACCAGAAAATAAATTGGAATCCGTATGGAAGTCGCTGATTCCAGAATTAGAAAAAACCATTGTAGGAAATCCTAGCAATGAAAAAGTTAGAATGGGCGCATTAGCGGGTATGGGTCAGCGTGATGAAGTTAGAACACAGGTACAAAAGCTATTGTCTTCATCTGAGTTGATATATGGCGCTTTGGATAGTGT
>CAIQHJ010000079.1 GCA_903871575.1 uncultured Bacteroidota bacterium | reverse complement strand
GAGAAATGCCCAACTTATTAGCAGTTGCAGATTATATTACCAAGCTGCATGCGATATGCATGAAATGTGGAGACATTGCTAATGTGAGCTATCGTGTTGCGCCCAATGAAGAACAATTGTTGTTGGGTGCAAAAGATGCATACGAACCGCGCTGTAGATTTTGTGCTCAAGAAAAATAATTGCAAAAAAAGCGTCCAAAATGGACGCTTTTTTTTGCAATTATTTTTCTTGAGCACAAAATCTACAGCGCGGTTCGTATGCATCTTTTGCACCCAACAACAACTGTTCTTCATTGGGCGCAACACGATAACTCACATTTGCAATGTCTCCACATTTCATGCATATCGCATGCAGCTTGGTAATATAATCTGCAACTGCTAATAAGTTGGGCATTTCTCCAAAAGGGTTGCCTTGATAGTCCATGTCGAGACCGGCAACAATAACGCGAATGCCTTTCAATGCCAACGTTTCACAAACAGCTGTAATGTCTTTATCAAAAAATTGAGCTTCATCAATTCCCACAACATCAACACCTGAAACCATGTCTAAGATTTTTGTTGCAGCGTCTATGGGAGTTGATTGAATGAAATTGGTATCGTGACTAATAATCTTTGAAACGTGGTAACGGGTATCAACAACAGGTTTGAAAATGGCAATCGAAAGGTTGGCAATTTTTACTCTTTTCAATCGGCGAATCAATTCCTCGGTTTTTCCACTAAACATACTTCCAGAAATTACTTCTATCCAGCCTCTTTTTTCTCTTCTAAAATTCGGTTCTATAAACATTAATTGTCAATTTATAAAATGGAGTTTGTAACTTTAAATGTTGTTTGTGCAAAGATTAAGGTTTAAATTCATCGCACAAAACAATATTTTCGAGCGAATTTTATTACTATCCAAAATTTCACATATGGAACGAGTGGAAACACTCTGCGATAAATTAAAGCAGCAGATAATAGATAAAGTGCAAATAGAAGAAATGTTGTTGACTGTTCAAATGTTGCAGTCAGAATTAAATCATCTTCAATCGCAAGAGACAACATCACACCCAAAAGAATTGGTGGCTGTTCACTTTTCTGCACCGATGCTAACTGCAATTGATGAAATGGAACCAATGGAAGATAGAATTTTCTTTGATTTAGACATCGACGAAGCGGCTGTGGAAGCGGAATTGGAAGAAATGAAAAGAATTGCAGAATCAAAAAACAACATCAGCTTAAAAAATAGGAAGCCACTCATTTTCGATCCTGTTGAAGATACACCTACACTGTACCATCAAAAACCAACTACCGATACCATTCCCAAGGAAGTACATGTACTGGAAGAAAAAAATACAGAACCTTCTTTAAATGATACCTTAAAAGAAAACAAAAAAGAGATCAGCGAATTATTGCAAGACACGCCAATTAAAGATCTTAGAAAAGCATTTGGTGTAAACGATCGATATCTTTTTATTAATGAGTTGTTCAACGGAGATGAGGTGATGTTTGACAGAAGCATCAAAACCATTAACGCTTTTTCTATTTATCCGGAAGCAGAGTATTGGATTCGCAGAGAATTGAAAGTGAAATTGGCTTGGGACGAAAAATCAACCTTTGTACAACAGTTTGATCAATTGGTTAAAAGACGTTTTGCATAGATGTAGTCCATGATTTTTTTTGTGGCACCCGCATTTTCTTCTATATATTTTTTTGCAACTGTATTTTTCGAGGCTAACAATTGAGGATTTGATAGTAAACTGTTTGCTGTTGTTTCAAATCCCAATGCATCGTTTATGCTGAAGGCTGCCCCAGCTTCGACGAGCGCTTTCGCCTCCGCAAATTTTTCATAATTGGGACCAAATACCACCACCTTTCCAAATACCGCCGCTTCCAAAATATTGTGTATCCCAGATGGATTGAATCCACCGCCAACATACGTCAAATGCCCATATCGGTATAGTTTCGACAACATGCCAATATTGTCGATGATTAAAATATTGCTGGTTTTGGCAGCTGCTGAATCGCCCATTTTTGAATATAAATTTGCATTTGGAAAAAGCTTGAGCAAATCGTTGATATGCTGCGAATGTATTTCGTGTGGTGCGATGATGAGTTGATGTTGAGGATGTTTTTGCATGTAAACTGCCAACAATTGCTCATCCGCTTTCCATGTGCTTCCG
>CAIQHJ010000078.1 GCA_903871575.1 uncultured Bacteroidota bacterium | reverse complement strand
ATCATAAGCCTGATCAAGATAAGCACGAGATTCGTACATCCATTTAAGTTCGTTTATCTTTTTGATTGAAGCAATTTCATCACTTTTTAAACTGGCATAAACTTGCATGCAAGTGTCTAGATTAATCCTTTTGTATTCCAAGATTTGAGTATCCCAAACACTGTGCAAATTCCCTGAAACATGTGGTGAGCTTACTTGTATGGAGTTTCCTCCTCTGTCAATGGCATATCCATTATGCAGAGGCTGATGAAGATCTCCCACTAAATGAAATAGAAGCAGTAAACGGTATCTAATTTCTTTGTCAGACATTTCCGTTTCGTGTCTGTTTTTTAATTCAGAAAAAGCAGAATGTATAACAGTCATTGAATTTCTTTCTGGACTTGGTGCGTATTTGGTTCCTTTATCAAGATTTATATAATGCCAAGAACGCATGTAGTTGTAGTAGCTGTTGCCTTTTTGCTCATCCATCCAATTTGCAGCTTCTTCAATAGTTAGGTTACCTAAATATTTTTTTACAAGCTTCTGAGTTGCAGAATCTAAAAATTTAAATGCAACTTCTGCAACCAATGCATGACCGGTTTTTCCCCAAGCAAAAGATTTTAAATTTGAATTAAATAGCAGAATGCTTACAAATAAAGTTGTTATGATGCTTTTTTTCATAGCCGTAATTTTTAGCGAAGCTAATCGTTTTTGTCAAGATTTCGAAAGTATCAATTTCGGTATTTAATTAAGTTTCGATGTGTTTTAATTTTTTTTGTTTGTTGTTTTAAAACTTTAACTTGCACCGTCTAATAAAATTCTACAATGAATACTCAGAAAATTGTTTTAGGGGTTTTTGCTATTTTGATGTCTTTTTCTATATCATTAAAAGCACAAGAAAAAAATAAAGTTGAAACCATAATTGCTAATGCAGATACATCTGTTGTTGATGAAGCAAAAGATAATATGCTTGACAATATTCCAGTTGTTTCTTTAGATGAAAATGATAACATTGATGGAAGTGCTCAAAACATTTCTGGCCAATTGAACTCAGGAAAGAATCCATTTTATAGTTCTGCTTTGTTCAATTTCAATGTGGTTCGTTTTAGAATCAGAGGTTACGATGCAGACTTGTTTGGAACAACAATGAATGGCGTTCCAATGGAAAACTTAGATAACGGATTCACACCATACGGATTGTGGGGCGGATTGAATGACGTAATGCACAATAGAACAAACTCATACGGGTTACAATCAAATAAATTTTCATTTGCTCCGTTGGGAGGTGCTTCAAGTATTGACACAAGAGCTTCAAAACAATGGAAGCAAACAAAAATTGGATACTCGCTTTCTAACCGTACTTATGTTCATCGTTTTAGCTTTACCAAATCAACGGGCTTCAACTCAAAAGGATGGGCATTCAGTTTTGCTGGTTCTCGCCGTTGGGCTGATGAAGGATTTACTGATGGTACTTTCTATGATGGATGGTCAGGGTACATAGGGGTAGATAAAAAAATAAATGAAAAACATTTAATTTCTTTTGTAGCTTTTGCCACACCAACAAAAATTGGTCGCCAAGGTTCTTCCGTTCAAGAAATGCAAGATATCGCTGGAACAAACTATTACAATCCATATTGGGGTTATCAAAATGGCAGAAAAAGAAATTCTAGTGTAGGTTCTACGTCACAACCTTTGGGTATTTTGACACATGATTGGAAAATTGACGATAAAACAAGTTTGGTAACAGCTGTTTCATTTACTTCTGGAGATAGAAGTACAACTGGATTGGATTGGTACAATGCACCAGATCCAAGACCAGATTATTATCGTTATTTACCAAGTTATCAAGATGATCCAACAATTAGACAACAAGTGTATGACATCTTAAAAAATGATATCACAAAACGCCAGATAAATTGGGATGCTTTGTATAATGCAAATTATGGTAGTTTTCAAACCATTCAAGATGCGAATGGTATAACAGGAAATAATGTTTCTGGAAAAAGATCTATTTATATTTTAGAAGAAAGAGTAACCAATACAAAAAAACTTACAGCAAACACAACATTCAATGCTACAATTAACAAGCACATCGATATTTCTGCAGGATTAGGTTATGAAAAACAAAAAAATCATTATTTCAAAAGAGTGAATGATTTACTGGGTGGAGATTTTTATGTGGATTTGAATCAATTTGCAGAACGTGATTTCCCTTCTAATCCTTTAGCTGGACAAAACGATGTAAACAATCCTAATAGAATTTTGAAAGTAGGCGATGAGTTTGGTTACAACTACGACATCAATATTCAAAAAGCGTATGGTTGGGCACAAACAAATGTGAAGCTACATGGCGCAGATTTTTTTGTTGGAATGGAAAATTCGTACACCAATTTTAGCAGATATGGTCATGTAAAATCAGGATTGTTTTTAGATAATTCTTATGGCAATTCTGCAGAAAATCAGTTTTATAATTATGCATTCAAAGCAGGGTTGAGTTATAAAGTAGCTAAGATGAATTACTTGTTTGCCAATGCAAGATATCAAACACGTGCACCATTTTTCGACAATGCTTATTTATCTCCAAGAACAAGAGATTTTGTACAAGATAATCTAAGAAGCGAACATATTTCTTCAGTAGAAGGTGGATACTCACTTATCTCTCCAACCGTGAAATTTAAAGCAACAGGTTATTATACAAAGTTTGAGCATCAAACCAATGTACTTACATTTTATAACGATCAATTGAGAAGCGTTGTAAATTATGCATTGAATAATATTGGCAAAGTACATCAAGGAATTGAGTTAGGTGCTGAAGTGATTTTATTAAAAGGATTAACAACAACAGCAGCAGCAGGTATTGGTAAATTCAGATACGATACACGTCAAGTAGCAACGATTACATCAGATAATAATTCTGCTGTGATTGCAAAAGATCAATTGATTTATTCAAAAAATTACAACATTCCTACACCACAACAAGCTTACAATATTGGGTTGAATTATCGTTCTCCAAACTATTGGTTTGTAAATGTGAATTTCAATTATTTTGATGACATGTGGTTGGATTTTAATCCGGTTCGTAGAACGGAAGCTGCTGTAAATGGGTTAGAACCAGGAACAGAACTTTGGCACAATATTTTAGATCAAACGAAATTAAAGCCACAACATACAGTAGATGTTTTTGCAGGTTGGAGTTGGTTAATGAACAACAAATTCAAAGGCATGCAAAAAAGAACATTTTTAATGTTTAATGTTGGGATAAACAATATCTTAAACAACACCAATATTGTAACAGGTGGTTATGAGCAATTGAGATTTGATTTTGCAGAAAAAAACACAGAAAAATTCCCAGCTAAGAAATTCTATGCATACGGAACAAATTTCATGGCAAGTATATCATTAAGATTCTAAAAGAAAAATAAAAATTCAAAAAATAAAAAATAAACAAAATGAATAAAATTAAACAACTGTTTCACGCGATCTTATTTATCGTTGCCATTGGAGCATTTAGTGCATGTGAAAAAACATTTGATGCACCTCCAGGCGCAGGAGAAGTGAATATTGTGGCGAATACTAGTATTCAAGCATTAAAAACGTATCACACCATTCCGGGTGTATTTGATATCATCAATGAAGATGTAATCATTTCTGGTATTGTGGTTGCTAATGATCAAAGTGGAAATTTTTACAAGCAATTGTTTATTCAAGATTCAACAGGTGCGATGCAAATATTGGTTGATGCTTACAGTCTTTACGCAAGTTACCCTGTAGGAAGAAGGGTATTTGTAAAATGTAAAGGATTGACCTTAACTGATTCATACAGCAACATGGTATTGGGATACAAAGCTGTTGTAGACGGGTTACCTTCATTACAAGGAATTCCTGCAGCAATGGTGTCAAATCACATTATTGGCGGAACATTGAATAATCCAGTAGAACCAATATTAGTAACAGCTGCAGATTTAGGAACTACATTGAATAATAAATATATCAATGCCTTGGTAAAATTAGAAGGATACGAATTTTCAAGTGCAGATACAGCAAAAACTTATGGCGATACATCTACATACAAAAGCACGGTAAATAGAAACATTAATACAGGTTGTGGTAGTAATGTAAACTTAGTTATCCGTACAAGTGGATATGCAAATTTTGCTGGTGTTCACATTCCAAAAGGAAACGGAAGTATCGCAGCGATTTATACCATTTATCGTTCATCACCAACAAGCAGCACAACAACAAAACAAATGTTGTTGCGTAGCGAAAGCGATGTACATTTTGATAGCTTAAGATGTGGTGGGAATCCAAATCCTAATCCAAACCCAAGTGGCAGAATTACAATTGCAGCATTGCGTGCTTTATATACAGGAACGAACATCAAATTGACGACATCTGCATCAATCGCAGGGGTTGTAACTTCAGATGCAGCAAGTAAAAATATTTCTACTGGCGCATTGATTTTGCAAGATGGAAGTGGTGCTGCAATCACTATTTACATCGGAGGAACATTAACATACAATATTGGTGATTCATTGGCATTTGATGTTACCAATGATTCATTATTAAATTACAGAGGATCTTTAGAATTGAAAAAAGCATTTGGATCAACAGCACCAGCTGCACTTGCAACAGGTAGAGTAGTAACGCCATTGGTAAAAACAATTGCTGAAATAAATGCTTCAATTGGTTTACCACTTCAATCACCTCAAAACTTTGAGTTGTCATTGGTAAGGGTAGTTAGTGCTACAGCCACTGGAAACGCAACATTCTCTGGCAATAACACATTAACTGATGCATCAGGGAACATCATTTTGTATAGTGCAACGGCTGCAACTTATGCTGCACAAGCGTTACCTACAGGTGCAAGAACTTGGACCGGTCATGCAAAAAATTATAATGGGACAACTAAAGAGTTTTTAATTAGAAATCCAGGTGATGTACAATAGTAACATCAATTAAAAAATAAAGAATATCACTGAGGCTGCAATCATTGTGGCCTCATTGATTTAAAAGAAATATTCGTAAGAAATTTAAAAGTAAAAAATGAAAAAAATAAACAAAATGAGTTTGGTAAAAATTAAAAGAAACAGCTTAATCGCTGCATTTATTTTTTGCTTTACTTCATTGAATATCCAAAAGCTTGATGCACAAATTTTAATGAGTGGAACGGGTTCTAATACAGAAACTTTTGACGCGTTAATCAGCAGTGGCTCATCTACTTGGAGCGACAATAGTACCATACCCAATTGGTATTCACAAAGAACAACAACAGGAGTAGGTATTTCCGCAAGCACGGGCTCAAGTAATACAGGTGGATTGTATAGTTTTGGGTCTACTGGTGCAACAGAAAGAGCGCTTGGTACTGTTGGTTCTGGCAATCCTACAAATGGTGGCGGTTTTGCGCATGGGGTTCAATTAAAAAACACTTCGGGTTCAAATATATCTGATATCAAAGTAAGTTATACATTGGAACAATGGAGAAATGGAGGTACAATAAATGTGCAGCCATTAAATGTTTATTTTAAAATTAGTTCCTCAGCTATTGCAGCTTTAAATCCACCGGATACATTTACTGTTCCACCGGTAGATATTAATGCTATAAATGGTTGGACTCAAATACCTGCACTCACTTTAAGCACACCAATTAATACAACACCGGCTGCTCCATTAGATGGAAATGCAGCGGCAAATAAAGTTTCAGTTTCTAATATCTCAATCCCTAGTTTAAATTTAGCCAATAACGAATTCATCATGATTAAATGGGACGATTCAAACCATGTGTCTTTTGATCATGGAATTGGAATAGATGATGTAACCATTTCATGGACGGTTTCTGCGGTTAGTCCAACACTTTCTGCAAGTACGCTAACTTCTTTTGGAAATGTTTGTACAGGATCAAATGGTGGTCCGAATTCATTTACCATCACAGGTGCTGGATTATCTTCAGCTCCTATAAGTGTTGGTCCATTAACAGGGTATTCATTTTCAACATCTGCATCAGGTCCTTTTTTAAATACATTAAGTATTCCACAACCAGGAGGCGCATTTTCAAGTACGATTTATGTTCGATTTTCTCCAACATTAGCACTAGCATACAATGGAGATATTTCGGTTTCTGGTGGAGGTGCTACTGCTATAAATGTTGCAGCAAGCGGAACGGGCTTAACAACAACAACGCCAACATTTAATGCTATTGCTCCAATTTGTAGTGGTAATGCATTAACCTTACCTAGTACATCTACAAATTCAATTTCTGGAACATGGGCGCCTGCGGTTAATAATACCGCAACTACCACATACACGTTTACCCCATCAGGAGCAGGTTGCGCAACAACGGCTTCACTAACGGTAACGGTTAATCCTAGAACAGTTCCAACATTTAATCAGGTTTCTGCAATTTGCAGCGGCGGTAGTTTTAGTTTACCTACAACTTCTACAAATGCAATAAGTGGAACTTGGGCTCCTGCAATAAACAACACGGCAACTACTACATATACATTTACACCAACAGCTGGATTATGTGCTACAACAGCAACAATGACAGTAAGTGTAAATTCACCAGGTGTTAGTCCAATCGTAAGACCGGACACTACAATTTGTAGTGGAGGTGTAGTCGCATTTCCAACTACATCAATCAATAATATCAGCGGAACATGGAGCCCTGCTTTTAATAACAATGCAACTACAACATATACATTTACCCCAACTGCTGGACAATGTGCTATAGCTGTAACAAGAACGGTAACAGTAACGCCAACGGTTACTACACAGTTT
>CAIQHJ010000077.1 GCA_903871575.1 uncultured Bacteroidota bacterium | reverse complement strand
TTCAATACGAAATAGGCGTAACTATTGGTTTCTGAACAATAGAAATAAGATTCATTGTACACATCTGTCATTACTTCCCATTGTTCTTTGGTGTCGACTGATGCTACGTGTAAAATTTGACCAGGTTGAAAATTAAAAGCTTTTTGCAGCGATGTATTGGGAGTTATATTGCTAACAAAATCGCCTTCTCTTGGAATAGAAAAGTTGTGAATGGATTTGTTGCCATCTTTAATGGAATAGAAATAGGCAATTGGATAGGCTGTCGTTTTAGATCCCAAGTAGGGATTGTTTTGAATTTGAAAATGAAGATGTGGCTCTGGCGATCGGCCCGAGTTTCCACAACTGGCAATGATTTCTCCTTTTTTTACAAAACTGCCTTTGCTAACCTTTGCAGAATATTGTTTTAAGTGCGACAGTTTACTATACAAGCCTGTTCCGTGTTTGATGATGATGGTGTTTCCCCAATTTTGCACGCTATTGTTTTTTCCAATTGGATTGTCTTCAACGTAATCGATTACATCTTCAACAATTCCATCGGCCGGACTAATGACCGGTTTGTTGAAACAATAGAAATTTTCGGGAGAGTTTCCAGGCAATGCAAATGTTTTCATGTCATAATCTAAAATCACAAAATCCAGTGCTTTTGACCAATCGCCCTTGTGGGTGAAGCTGCCATCATACCCTTGGCTTACCATCCATTCGCCCATTATGGGCAATTCAAATGGGAGGTAATACCTTGATGTTAATCTTTCGCTACCATTTAAAAAACGATATAAATTGGTTTCTGGTTGATAGTATTGTATGGGAGTGGTGGCTAGCTTACCATGAGATTTTCTTAATTGCAAACAATACAAGAATAGAATGACCACCAAGCAAAATGGCAACGAAAAAACGGGGAGCCCAAATGCATAAGTTATAGAGCCAAGGGCAACCACTAAAAGATATGCAATGGGAACAGAAATGAGTGTCCAAAGGAAAGTTCTCGCAGATGGAATAAGATAAAATCCTCCCAATGCAATGGCAACCAGCATGAAATTGGTGCCCATGTTATAGTATGATAAATCACCTGCAGTAAAACCTCCCATCAAATGATTAAATAAAATGGCAATGGTATAACCCAGTATAGATAGTAGAAAAGAAATGCGTGATTGAAGCATCAATCCCAAACAAAGTAAAATGCCTGCTGCAATGTTGCCTTGAAAAATAATGGCGCTCATCGATTTAAAGTATCCGGATATGTAAGGTGGTAGCTTCCAGTTTTCTATTTGTTGAATCAGAGCTACTAATTGTTGACCTCCGATGGCATATGTTTCATTAACCCAATAAATATGTCTTTGTGTGAGTCCAATGCCTGCAAATTGTTTAGACGCCAACAATATAATCCAGGTTGTAAAAATAAAAGCCAACGATAAACCTGGTATGTTTTTTTTATTGAGTCGAGATGACATGGCTACCGACAACAGCATAGTTAAAACGGAGCCAATAAAAAGTAAAATAAAAAAAGCTTTACCCCATTCAAAGTTGGAAGAAAAACCTAAGCCAAATAGTATGGCGCTGTATGTATACAATCCAGCGTTGGTTTGCGATTTGTCGAACCCAAGTAAATAAGCGGTTAACACAGAAATGGATACTGCCATGAAGCCAGCCGCACCTGCAGCAGGAACAAAAAAACTAACAACAAATATGAGCAAAGAAAAGAAACGATGCTTGCTAAAAAACAGCATTCCATAACTGTTGAGAACAGCATTCAAAAATGGTTGATAATATCTGTTGTATGTACTTTTTTTGATCACTTCAGGTTAATGGTACTTAAATGTGTGGGCATTTTTTCTAATTGTTCAATATACTTGATGTCTTCTTTTTCGCGAATCAAATGCGTTTGTCCGTTACCGTCAATCAACACTACATTAGGTCGCATTTGTATGAATTGCATCCATTGTGTCATATTGTATGCGCCAACTCGATGAACTACAACTTGGTCTCCGCGATTAAGCAAAGGTAGATTAATGGTTTCTCTTACCACGTCAATATTCATACACAATGGGCCGTACAATACAGTGTCTTCGGTATGATGCGTAAAATCTTGCGCCGGACTGATTTTATGTTCATACCAAAAGGAGGTAAATAAAATGTTTACCCCAAAATCCATGATGGTGGCCCTTCTGCCATCGCTTAATCTTTTATTGGCTAACACAGATCCCAATAAATAACCTGCATCGTCAATTAAAGCCCGTCCAGTTTCTAAAATAAGCAACGGCAATTCATCTGTTTTAAAACCTGCATTGAGCACTGCAGATGTGATGGCTTCGGCAAAATCATCTATGGTTGGATTGGTATCACTTGCCGGTAAATAAGCACCTCTTAATGTATTGGCAGAAGGAAAACCGCCGCCTAAATCTAAATACTGAATGGTTACATTGAGTTGAGATTTGCAGTTAAACGCCAAATCACTCAATTTGTTTACTGCAATGGCGTATGCATTGGAAGACAGCATATATGTACCGATATGACAATGCAAACCTGTGAGTGTCATTTTTCCAGAGGCGGCAATTTTGGTCAATGCATTCCAAGCGGATCCATTTTCGTAATTAAATCCAAACCGATCCCAAATTGGGTAGATCCCCGTATCCATGTTAACGCGAATGGCTACACGCGGTTTTTTGGAAGTTTGATCACACAATTCCATCAATTGATACAATTCATCAAAATGATCGATGTGAATGAGGGAGTCGTTTTCAATTGCCAATAATATTTCTTCGTTCGTTTTTTCTGGACCGTTGAAAATGATTTTGTTTCCGGGTACGCCATTGCCTAATGCTTTCATGTATTCAAAGCCACTCACTACTTCTGCCCAGCTGCCTTCTTGGTGAAAAATGTTACAAACTGCATTGATGTAGTTGGTTTTGTAACTCCAAGCAAATTGTACTTTTGGATACCTTGTTTTGAATGCCTTTACCGAATTTTGATATGTGCGGCGTATGGTTTGTTCGCTGATAACAAATACAGGAG
Organism: uncultured Bacteroidota bacterium; assembly: GCA_903871575.1. Taxonomy (GTDB): domain Bacteria; phylum Bacteroidota; class Bacteroidia; order Chitinophagales; family Chitinophagaceae; genus Ferruginibacter. Next base: position 3,898 of record CAIQHJ010000077.1, on the reverse strand, counting down.
AACCATATTTTTCAATCATTGATTTTACTGAAACGCCATCAATTTGTTTCACAGGCTCATACTCAGTTCTGGTACCAAATTTATTCATTAAACCCGCATTCATTTTTTGGATAAATGGTTTTTCGTATCTTAATTTTTGCATGATTGATTTTTTAATTGTTTGTTTTATAGTTCACCTAAGCCACTAATTTGTTGAAATTCGCTGATGTCGGTAATGTGATCCCAAGCATAGCGGATAAATATTTTTCCGGATGTATAGGTTGTAAAAGGTTCAAGGGTTTCTCCCAAAGCCATTTTAGCCAAAGCTGCAGGCTGATTTTGTCCTGATGCAGCAGTTAGATAAATCCAGGCAGGAAACCTCGGATTGATTTCCATGATAAAGGGTTGGCCTGTGGCGGTGCGCATGATTTCTAGCTCACAACCACCTTTCCATTTTGTAGCAGCTACAAATGTTTTTGCCAATTCTATCAGCGTATCATCTTCTAAAGTAATACCCGCCCACGCTTTGCCTTTATCGGTTATATACAATTTGCGCATCGGTATGATGCTGATGGCATTTCCATTTCCATCACCCAACACGGCGACATTGATTTCTGTACCCGAAATGAATTGCTGCACAATGATGGGAAATCCCCATTTAGCCGAGAGTTTGTGAAATGCTTTTTGAGCCTGCTCCATCGTATAAGCAACAATGGCGTCGTAAAACTTTCCTTTTACAACCAATGGATAACCCAACTTTTCTGCACAGGTATACAAATCATGAACACTATAAATGGCTCGATCTTCTGGTACAGATAAACCATGTTTTTGTCCAAACTGATAAAGATTGATTTTGTCTCGCGCCTCAAATTGTTCCATTGTTGGAAGAAAAGTGGAAATGCCCATATTTTTCAATGTAGGACCTAACTTGATGAAGTTGTACAATTCCGCATCGAAATTGGGAATCAACAATTGAAGATTTTCTTTTGCGTGTATATATTGTAAGCGGCTGGATAAAGCATCTATTCCAGCAGAAGGGTAAGGGATTTGATAAGTTTTATCTACAACATCATGTAAATAAATCCCAGGCTCTAAGGTTTCATACGATAAGCCAATGATTCTGATATTTGAACCAAATCCGTCGCGAAGTGCTCTGATAACAGCTACGCCCGGCCCAGGACTATCAATGGCGTTTAAGCCAGTAACGGCTATTACTAGTGGTTTTGTAGAATCCATTTGAATGGTTGAAATTAGTTTTCTAATAGGTTTCCTTCTTTTAATTGGATAGTGAAATCATCCCAATCTCTATCCAATTGTGAAGCATCAACATCATATTTTTCTAAAACAATTTTTTTAATTGCTTCAATAGAAATTCCTTGTTTGATGTGCATTAAAATTTCTGCTGCCATGGGATTAGCGGAAAACGAATCGCCAGTACTTGGGTTGAAGATAAAGCCAGCTTCACTGGTCGCAATATTTTTTTTTAGGTTCATTCTTTAAATTTAAGACGATTTGATTTTAATGTAATGCTTATCAGTATTTTTATGGCGCATGTGATTCGTAGATACAGTGATTAAAAAATTCGTTGCCTGATGGTTTGAAATATGTGTTGTTTAATTTACAACGGTCTCAATTTTACCCAAATGTAATCGTCCATCAACGCATTGTTTTTGAATACCGATTTCCTTCTTACACCTTCTAAATAATATCCATTCTTTTCTAGCGCACGCATAGACGCTTTGTTGTTTTCAAATACTTCTGCATAAATTCGAACTATATCAAAATAATAAAAGCAGTATTCGGTTAATTGTCGGATAGCTTCTGTGGCAATGCCTTTTCCCCAGTGTGTTTCACCAATCCAATAGCCCATTTCTGCAGATAAAACATAAATATCTGTATTGAAAATTAAACCAATGCCACCAATTGCTTCCCCATCAACATCGATAGCAAAATTGATCATCGGATTTTCTTTTTCAGCATTTTCTATCCAAGCACGAGCATGTTCTTCTGTGTATGGATGCGGAAAATAATTTCTAAGATTGTTCCAAATATTGAGGTTGTTGGCGTGTGCAGTTAGGCTAGCAACATCCGCAATTGTCCAAGGTCTTATGATAATAGCCATAAATAAAAAATTGACCAATTAAAATGGAAATGAATGAATTTAAATAATGAAATTAATAAAAAAAATGCGCATATCACTTTTATTGAACCTCAACAAGTTTGAATCGATCAATGCACGATAATGCCGTATAATTTATTTGGCTTTTGATTTCCATTTACCAGAAAACATATAAAATGATGACATAATTAAGATGCTTCCCCAGTAAACAAATTCATTACTCCAGGCAACCGACAAGGAAATATAATGCAGCTTCATGTAATAAAAAGTATAAGACATATAAACAGCGATGGCTATTATTTCGAGTGCTAAATTAACTTTCGTTTTTCCTGTACCCGTTACTGCATTCAGCCAAATATTAGCAACACTCATAAAAATCATTCCCAAGGAAACCACCCGTATTACTTTGATGCCTTCTTCCATAAAGGACTCGTCTTGCCCAAACAATTTGAAAAATATTTCTGGTGCAATATTTAGAAAAGCAATCATCAGGAAGCATAGACCCAAACTCCACAAGGATATTTTTTTAACGAGAGGAATGACTTGATCTTCTCTGCCTTGGCCAATTAAATTAGAAACCATGTTGTTGCAAGTTCCTGCGAAAGCCCAAATGAAAATACCTGCCAACCCAAATACATTTCTCATGGTATTGCTGATGGCTTTTGCCATTGGGCCTCGTTCTTCTATTAATAGAAAAAAAGCCAGCCAAGTGGTAAGACTAATGATGAATTGAAGCACCAGCGGGAACGCGATTTTAATGACTTCTTTACTGATGATTTTGTTGTATTGAAAGTTTTGAAGCAACTCAAATTTTCTTTTTAATCCCGACCAATAAATCACCATAAAAACGACAACCATGCCAATGCATTCTGCCAATACGGATGCTACTGCAGCGCCATTGAATCCCATGGCAGGGAACCCAAATTTGCCAAAAATGAGTAGATAGTCGAACAAAATATTGAACAGCGCTTCAACAACAAACCCAATGATTAAAAAGCGACTGTTGAGTGATGCAATTAAAAAAGCATTGCCCATCTGAAATAAATATAAAAATGGAAGTCCAACGATTCTAATTTTTAAAAACGACATTTCCATGGGATAGGAAATGGGGTCGGCCACTTGTTTGAAAACAATAGGAGCCAAGAACCACGTGATTAATATGAAAGCAAATGCAAGCTGCAAGCTAATTCTAATGCCTTGTGCTAATATTGTTTTGAATGCTTTTGAGTCGTCGCTTCCAGCATATCTCGAGAACACTGATTGCATGGCACTATTTAAACCATGGCCAGCAACCGCAAATATCAAATAAAACACGCCAGTAACGCCTGCATTTCCCAAAGCTTCCTTACTTAAATGACCCAAGAAAATACTGTTCACCAATAAATTCAATTGAGGAACCAAGATGGCCAATGTAATGGGTAGAGCAATCGAAAGGATTTGCTTGCTGTCAACCCGAACTTTAAGATCATTATTTGGTAGGCTTGTTTCCGTCATTTGCGCAAAATTATTCTTATTTTGCCGTCTCAAAATATTTATTTGAAAACGCTTTATCATATACCGCCCCAAAATCCAGGATCAAAGGCGCTTACTTTACTCGTAGAAGTAGGGGATGCTGTTTTGAGTTTGCTCTGGTTTGATCAACAAAACCTTGCGGTTGAAGGCGTTTCCATACATCAAATTGAAGAATCGGTTGACTGGGAATTGGCATTGAAAAACTATGCTGTTTTGGGGGAGATAAAAAATTGCAAGATATTTTACAATACAAAAGAATCGTTGATTGTTCCTCAAAAATATCATGAT
>CAIQHJ010000076.1 GCA_903871575.1 uncultured Bacteroidota bacterium | reverse complement strand
GAAAAGCATAATACCACATTTTATTTCAAGCTACATTCATCGCAACCGATATGGAATCCATCCACAAAAAAATAATCATCATTACCGCTCCTTCTGGTGCTGGCAAAACTTCCATCACCCATTTCTTAATGAAGGAATTTATCAACTTGGCATTTTCCATTTCTGCAACAACCAGAACACCCAGACAAAATGAAAAAAATGGCGTGGATTATTACTTCATCAACACAGAAGATTTTAAATCAAAAATCAAACAAAAAGCGTTTGCCGAATGGGAAATGGTGTATGAAGGTAAATATTATGGCACACTAAAATCTGAACTCAAAAGAATTTGGGATTTAAATAAAGTACCCGTTTTAGATATTGATGTAAAAGGCGCATTACACGTTCAACAGCAATATCCAGAAAATACATTGAGTCTTTTCATTCAGCCGCCTTCTGTTGATGAATTGAAAAGCAGACTGCTTTCCAGAGGTACTGAAACCGAAGAATCTTTGAATGCCAGAATCAACAAAGCTGCCTATGAAATTGGTTTCAAAGAACATTTTAATGAAGTTATTGTTAACGACATGCTCGAAAAAGCATGCATAGAAGCCAAAGCCATTCTAACAGCATTCCTTGAAAATTGAAACAGATTTTTCTATATTATAAACCGAATTACATTATTTTTATAGCATGGATTGGATAGCCATTTTAGCCATCATTCTTTCGTTGTTCATCATTGGTTTCTTATCTGGAATTGAAATCGCTTTCATTTCCGTCAACAAATTATCAATTGAATTAAAAAGGAAAAAAGGAACCTACAGCGGTATCACTTGGGGCACTTATTCCGATAATGCAGCCAAATTTATTGCTACCATTCTTATTGGCTTAAACATCGTTCTTGTTATTTATGGTTTGCTCATTGGCGATTTGCTCGCACCCATTTGGAACTGGACCAAAAATTTATTGCCACCCTCAGCTTCCGATTATGTTGATTTTATCAGACTGCTAATCGAAACTTTTTTATCTACCAGCATCATCTTGTTTGTTGAGTTCATGAGTAAAGCTTTTTTTAAAGCCAAAAACAACCTCATCCTCGATTCCAATATCGTTAGCCACATAACACAGTTTTTTTATAACTCCCTCTCCTCTTTGTCTAATATGTTTGTGAAATTGGCCGAATGGATTTTGCAATACATTTTAAATGTAAAAATCAACAGAAAAAAAGAGTCTTTCAGCAAAATAGATTTAGAACATTTGTTCCATGAAAACAAAAGTCATGATGAAGAGTCTAAATCCGAAATGAATAAAACACTTTTTGAAAACGCCTTGTCATTGAGTGAAACGAAAATCAAAAAATGCCTAATTCCTAGAAAAGAAATTGAAGGGCTAGAATCTGGTGATTCTATTGAAACTGCAAAGGATAAATTCATCGAATCCAAACTGAGTAAGTTGCTCGTGTATGAAGGCAATATCGACAACATCTTAGGCTATGTTCACCACTTGGATTTGTTTAAAAGTCCGGCTACATTAATGGAAATTTTGCACCCCATTCCAACCATACCAGAAACGATGAATGCTACCGACCTTATGACAAAATTCAGCAAGGAAAGGAAAAGCATTGCATGGGTAATTGATGAATTTGGAGGAACTGCAGGTATCGTAACCATGGAAGATTTATTAGAAGAATTGTTTGGTGAAATTGAAGACGAATACGATGTGCCCGAAACATTTATTGACAAACAGATTTCTAAAGATGAATATCTCTTTAGTGGAAGAATTGAATTGCATTTCATTGAACACAAATATCATCTTGTCTTTGAAGGAAAAGAAGGCGCCGAAACTTTGTCGGGCTACATTATCCAAAACCACCAAAGAATTCCCAAAGAAAAAGAACGCATCATTATTGACAACATGGAATTTGATATTTTGAATGTAACCGAAACCCGGATCGAAAGTGTAAAAGTCAAAGTGTTGAACTAAACCCATGACAATCGCCGTACACATCAACACAACAAACAGCTCAAAAAATTTCATAGCCGATTTTTATACTGCTGTCTTTTCTGTAATTGCCCATCAACTGCCTCAACATCAATTTATCCTTATCGCCGATAAGTTAATGACACCTCAATCAAACAATGCAGCTAACCTCCGCTATTTTCAAATATTACCGTTCAGTCGTTTTAAGTACGTCCAACAAATTTGGTTTCAATTTAAATTGTCGGCTTTTTTCAAAAAAAACAATGTTGATTATTTTTTTTCCGAAGGTTCGATGTTGCATTCAAAATTGCTTTGCAGACAAATATTATACGAAGCAACCGATGTTGTTTTGAACCAAAAAAAAACCATAAAAAAACTGAATCAGGTGGATACTTTAATGGTGCCCAATCACTTTGTCAAACAACGTTTTGTTGAGGCGACCTCCATCCCTGAAGCAAAAATTGTTGTTGTGGAACCAGCTGTTGTAAATACTTTATCAGCTTTTACTGTAACAGAAAAAGAGTCAGCAAAATCTGTTTATTGTGATGGTAAAGAATTTTTTTCTTTTTTTACAGAACAGGTTTCTTCATCAAATATCATTCTGATGTTGAAAGCATTTTCCATTTTTAAAAAATGGCAACGCTCCAACATGCAACTGCATATCGTTACGCCAAATGCACAAACAACCAATATTTTGCAATTGCTCGAAAACTATAAATTTAAAGGGGATGTTGTGGTTGTGTCTTCAAACAGTGCACAACCTTATTTACCTGCTGCTTATGCCAGTATTTTTTTATCAGAATCGCATCTGCTTACCAAAGAAATCTTATGCAACTTAAATACCATGGTGCCGCTGCTGCTGCCTCAAAACGAATACAACTGTGCTTCATTTGGAAATGCAGCAAGTTATTTTGAAATCGATGCCGACAGTTTGTCGAAGCAACTGATTTTGATTTACAAAGACGAGTCCTATCGAACCAATATGATCTTGGCTATGCAGCAATTGGCACCAAAACATACTGTATTATCTGCAGCTCAAAAAATAATGAGCTTGCTTCCTAAAAATTGAGAAGCATAAACCTATTAACTTTGCTCGAAAATAAAGCGCATGCAAAAATCTACCATCACCATTGACGTGATTTTGGACCCCAATAAGATTCCGGAGCAAATCAGTTGGCAAGCAACCGACAGCACCGCCAATATGCAACAAAAAGCCAAAGCCATGTGCTTGGCATTTTGGGACAGTGCCGATAAGTCGGCATTAAGAATTGACCTTTGGACAAAAGACATGATGGTAGATGAAATGGGAGATTTCTATTATCAAATGTTGATGACGATGGCCGACAGTTTTCAAAGAGCCACGCAAAATGAACAACTCACAAAAGAAATGAAAGATTTTGCGAAGCATTTTTTCAACAGTTTCAGAGAAGATATGATCAAACAACAATAATTACCTTCAATAAAAAAAATATAAGATGGCATTAGAACAATTAATCATGGCGGAAATGAAAGAAGCCATGAAAGCAAAAAACGAAGCAGCTTTAAGAGGTTTGAGAGCAATAAAAGCAGAAATCATTAAAGCAAAAACAGACCCAGGCGCGGGTGGCGAAATTGATGAAGCAACAGAACAAAAGTTTTTACAAAAAATGATGAAGCAACGCAAAGATTCTTTAGATGTTTTTGAAAAACAAGGTCGAGAAGATTTGGCCATCAAAGAAAGAGAAGAAATGGCCATCATTGAAAGGTTTCTTCCACAACAATTGACAGAAGCTGAAATTAAAGAAGCAGTAAGCGCAATTATTGCCGAAACCGGAGCCAGCTCTGCAGCAGATTTGGGTAAAGTAATGGGTGTTGCCTCCAAACAATTGGCCGGAAAGGCCGATGGCAAACTCATCAGCAGCATCGTTAAGGCTTTGCTTGGATAATTTTCCTAAAGGCAAAAACAAGAAAATGTTTATTGATACCATTTTTATTTTGCTCATCTGTATCGCATGTTACAAAGGAATGAGCAAAGGTTTTATTTTGGCGCTGTTTTCGTTTGTAGGTCTGTTTTTAGGCATTGCAGCCGCATTGAAATTTTCAGCTGCAACTGCCAACTACCTATCTCAACACAGTAGTTTTTCTGGAAAATGGTTGCCCTTCTTGTCTTTTATTCTTGTTTTTTCATTGGTGGTTTTGAGTGTTTATTTGCTGGGTAAATTTTTCGAAAAATCGGCAGAGCTGATCATGCTGGGCTGGCTAAATAAATTGGGCGGTATCTTATTGTACTGCCTTTTGTATGGTATGATATTCAGCGTGTTCCTTTTTTATTGCAAAAAGCTCCTTTTGGTTACAGATGAGCAATGCAAACATTCCTTTTTTTATGTTTACCTATCGCCATTGGCACCCAGCATCTTTGATTTTTTGGGCAATGCCATTCCTTTTTTTAAAAATGTAATGGAAGAACTGCAGCTGTTTTTTAGTAAGGTTTCTAATAATATGTAGTATTTTTTATGGTATAGTATATTTAGTGTAATTTTAGCGCAATTGCATTGTCCTTTTCGGTTTCAATGTTGTGAAAAATTGATAAAGCATACGATGAGTTATACAATCAAAGAAGACGGAAAATTCAGATTTATAGAAGAAGGCCAAGGTGAAACCTTAATGCTTTTGCATGGATTGTTTGGTGCTTTGAGCAACTTCAAAGATTTGATTGAACATTTTAAACAAACACACCAAGTAGTGGTGCCCATGCTTCCTTTATTGGAGATGGATCTCCTGCATACTTCTGTGGGTGGCTTGCAAAAATTTCTCAATAAGTTTATTGAACACAGAAATTATAATCATATTCATTTGATGGGCAATTCTTTGGGCGGTCATGTAGCATTGGTACACGCGCTCAAAAAACCAGAAAGAATCAAATCCCTTATCCTTACTGGTAGCTCTGGTTTGTTTGAAAATGGAATGGGCGATTCGTATCCAAGAAGAGGCGATAAAGAATACATCAGAAATAAAACAGCGCTTACTTTTTACAATCCAGCGATGGCTACCGATGAATTGGTAGATGAAGTGTATGAAATCACCAACAACCGATTGAAAGTAATCAAAATCATCGCCTTGGCTAAAAGCGCCATCCGAAATAACCTTGGCGAAGAATTGAAAAACATACTCCTCCCCACTTGCCTAATTTGGGGAAAGGACGATACCATTACGCCTCCTTTTGTAGGTGAAGAATTTCATAAACTGATTCCCAATAGCGAATTGCATTTTATTGATCAATGCGGACATGCACCGATGATGGAAGTTCCAGCAGCTTTTAATGCCATCTTAGAAACATTTTTAGCCAAAGAAAAATCATGAGCAATTCTTGAGATGACCAATAATTTGATAATCTAATGATTAAAGTATAGATTTATACTGCACAAAATTATCCGATGCTCATTTCAGAAATTATCAATACCAACATTCCTCAACTCCATTTGCAAGACAGTGTTGCAAAAGCCAAACAATTGATTGGCGATTTCAAATTGACACATCTGCCAGTTGTAGCCGAACAAACTTTTTTAGGCTTGGTGAGCGAAGAAGACTTGTTGGATGTGGATGATGAAAAATTGACCATCGAAACCAGTCAGCCAAATTTTATCAAACAATTTGTTTTTGAAGATCTTCACATGCTTCACGCCATCAATTATTGCAATCAACAAGAAAGCAATATTGTTCCTGTACTCAACCGACAACAAATCTATGTAGGCGTAACTACTGCTCCGCTTTTATTGAAATATGTAGGCGAATTTACCGGAGCCAATGAAATGGGCGGCATCATCGTTTTAGAAATGGAAAGGGTACATTTTTCTGTATCTGAAATTAGTAGAATTGTAGAAAGCAACGATTGCACCATTCTCCAACTCAATACCATCTCTAACCCATCAAATGGCATCATCACCATCACCCTTCACGTCAACAAAAAAGATATCGCCACCTTGGTAGCTACATTTGAAAGATATGAATACCAGATTCAACACCAATGGGGCATTCAACATTTTGAAGACCGAATGGATGAGAACTACAAAAACCTGATGCATTACCTTCAAATTTGATGTTTTCTTGTTTCCATCATGGCATTTTAATGAATAGGAAATGATATGTTTGTATTATGAAGCTTTGGCGATTTATATGGATATTTTTATTTGCACTCTTTTCCTTGTCTGCGTTTGCTCAACCCGCTATTGATGCTCCCATTTCAAATGCAACACCCATTGTTGACTCTTCGCAAAAAGTACTTATTACCCACATCAACATCACCGGAAATAAAAAAACAAAGTCATACATGGTGCTTCGGGAGTTTACCTTTCGAGTTGGTGATTCTATAGACATCGCAGCATTGTATAAAAATATATTGCTCACACGCAATTTAATATACAACAGCAATTTGTTTTCCATTGTAACAGTGGCGCCTTATTTCAAAACCGCTTTCGAAGTAGAAATCAATGTCGATCTAATCGAACGATGGTATGTTTATCCGTTACCACAATTTAAGTTGACAGATAGAAATTTTAATGAATGGTATAAAACCTATCAGGCAGATTTTTCACGGGTTACCTACGGCATTAAATTCACACACTACAATTTAAGTGGCCGTGGCGATCAACTCAATGCCATTTTATTAAACGGTTTTACCAGAAGCCTCGCACTGGGGTATGCCTCTCCTTCCAGCAATCCCAATTTATCGGAAGGTTTCTCTTTTGCAGTAAGTGTAGTTGATGCCAAATCTTTTCCATACAAAACAGATTACTACAATAAATTGCTTCAATACAATAGCAATCAATTTGTAAAAAGCAGTTTTTTTGCGAATGTCTCCTATCGTGTTAGGCGCGGATTTTACAGCCGGCATTTGTATGCCATTCAATACAATCACCAAAGCATGACAGACAGCATTCTCAACGAAAAATACAATCCTCAATATTTCAATTTAAACAAATCTACTGTTGGATTCATTGACCTTGTGTACAGTTATCAATACACCAATGTCGATAATGTCAATTATCCTCAACAAGGAAAAATGATTTCGGTATTTGCATTAAAAAGAGGATTGGGCATATCAGGTGGCATCAATATGTTAGCACTTGATTTCAATTTCAGGTCATATCATACGCATGCACACCAGTTCTTTAGCAGCTTTCATTTGCTAACCAAACTTAAATTACCCTTTAAACAATGTTATGTCAACCAGCGCGCACATGGTTATGGCGATTTTTACATGAATGGTTTGGAATACCATGTAATAGATGGCGTGGCTGCTGGGATTACCAAATTAGCACTCGGAAAAAAATTATTGGCTTTTAAAATCCCTGTTCCTTTTCACATCAAAGCCATCCCATTTGTACCCTTTTCTTTTTATGCCAAATCGTTTGGTAATTTGGGATTCGTATACAACAAACCGCCCTATCAAAGCCAACTCAACAATAAACTGCTCTACAGCGGTGGCGTGGGCATTGATATATTGAGCTTATACGATTTAAAATTGAGTGTAGAATACAGTTTTAACCAATTAGGCGAAAAGGGGTTATTTTTACACGGGAGAAGTAATTTATAAAAAGCACATTCAGATTAAAATGAAAATAGCCATTTATAGCAGAGGCGTTGAAAACGACCAACTAAAAGACATCAATCAACTGTTTGGAGAACTGATTGCAAATGGTGCAGAACCAGTTTTTTTCCAGGATTTTTTTAATCAGTTTTATTCTGCCATCGACTTAGACAATAACAAATATTCTACTTTCAATGCCTTTGAAGATTTAGATGATTCCATTGATTGCATGATTAGTTTAGGCGGAGATGGAACCTTACTCGATACCGTTACCTTGGTTAGAGATTCTGGCATTCCGGTGTTGGGCATCAATTATGGAAGACTGGGTTTTCTGGCTAATATTGGTAAAGAAGAAATCAAAGCTGCTATTGATGCCATTGCCAACCAAAAATATGTTTTAGATAAAAGATCGCTTATTCATGTGGATGCCAATGTTCCGTTGTTTGGCGAAACACCATATGGGCTAAATGAGTTTTCTATTCACAAAAGAGAAAGCTCTCCGATGATAAAAATCAACACGTATTTGAATGGCGAGTTTTTAAATACGTATTGGTCGGATGGGTTGATTGTGGCTACACCTACTGGTTCTACAGGTTATTCGTTGAGTTGCAATGGTCCGGTTGTATTTCCAGATAGCGGTAGTTTTGTCATTACACCGGTGGCTCCGCACAACTTAAACATTCGCCCAATTGTGGTGCCAGACAACACCATCGTTTCTTTTGAATTGGAAGGCCGTGCAGATGGATTCATTTGTACCCTCGATAGCAGACACGAAATTGTTAGCAAAGAAGTTCAAATAGCCATCAAGAAAGAAAGTTTCAGCATCAAACTCATTCGCATGAATGAAAATAATTTCTTACAAACATTGCGCAGCAAATTGAGCTGGGGCTTTGACAAACGCAATTAGCAAGCACCTCGTTACCTTGAAATATCATGGCCATAAAATCTCCTAAAATAAAAACCATCTTTGTTATTTACTGGATTTTATTGTGCTACATTATTGCTGCATTGATTTGGTGGTACATCGCTTTATCCCAACAAAATACATTCATGAGTCAACTCAAATTGAGAGAGTTGTCAACCAACGATGCAACATACGTCATCAAACGCGATCAAATTTTAGCAGCAGAAAATAGGAAGCGTGCACAGTATGCGGGCGAAGGGGCCATTTTTTTGTTGTTGATTTGGGCGGGTGCAATTTTTTTATACCGAGCTGTAAAAAAACAACTCAAATTAAGTGCACAACAGCAAAGTTTTATGATGGCCATTACACACGAATTGAAAACACCCATCGCCATTACCAAATTGAATTTAGAAACCTTGCAGAAACGCAAACTGGATGATCAACAACATTTGAAATTGTTGAACAATACCATTCAAGAAGCCAATCGATTGGATTCACTTTGCAATAATTTGTTGTTGTCGTCGCAAATGGAAGCTGGTGGTCATCAGTTGACGCTAGAAAAAATAAACCTGGCGATTGTCTTGCAAAATTGTGTCTTTGAATTTCAAAATCGCTTTACCAATCGAAATTTTATTTCAAATATTGAATCCGAATTTTGGGTGATGGGCGATCAGTTTTTATTGCAAATGGCCATCAATAATTTACTCGACAATGCAGTGAAATACTCGGGCAAGGCCTCCAATATTTTCATCCAACTTGAACAAAAAAAACAAACGGGGATTGTGAAAATATCGGATGAGGGCGCAGGTATTGCAGATGAAGAGAAAAAGCATGTTTTCAAAAAATATTATCGATTAGGAACGGAAGCTACTCAGAAAGCAAAAGGCACTGGGTTGGGTTTGTTTTTGGTTAGTAGAATTGTTAAAGCCCACAAAGCAACAATTCATATCGAAGACAATCAACCAAATGGCGCTACTTTTGTTATAGAACTAAAAGGCATCGATTAACAATGGCAAATAGAAAATATACCATATTGCTGGTAGAGGACGAGGAAAACTTACACGAGGCTTTAAAATTAAATTTAGAGTTGGAGGGTTATGAGGTGAGCAGCAGTTTTGATGGCGCAACAGCTTTGCAAAGAATTCACCAAGAGCATTTCGATTTGATAGTGCTGGATATTATGTTGCCCGAAATCGACGGCATAGCTGTGATTGAGTCTATCCGATTGCAAAATATACAAGTGCCCATTTTGATATTAAGTGCCAAAAACAGCAGCGCAGACAGAGTAGCCGGATTAAAAAAAGGAGCAGATGACTATCTTACCAAACCATTCAATTTAGAAGAATTATTATTACGCGTAAACAAGCTCATCAAAAAAAACGAGCTCATCGTGATAAAAAATGCTGTGCCAGATTTGTTTGTCTTTGGCGACAATAAAATCGATTTCAACGGATTGATTGCATACAATAAAAAATCGGAAATCGCATTAACGAAACGAGAAGCCATGTTGTTGAAACTGCTGATTGAAAATAAAAACGAAGTGGTAACGCGTGAGAAAATATTACAAGCGGTTTGGGGTTACAATGTGTATCCCACTACCCGCACCATTGACAATTTTATTTTGAATTTCAGAAAGTATTTCGAAGCGGATTCACGCCATCCCATTTACTTTCATTCTGTAAGAGGATTGGGATATAAGTTTACCGTGTAATCTTTATAAATCGCCGAGTTGCGGTCGAATGACGATGTCTTCCACTACTGCTTGAGGAGACAATTGAGAAGCTGCAAAAATCATATCTACCACATCATCTACAACCATGATTCTAGCGTTGCTGTTGTCGAAATCTCCCCAGCTATCCGTCAATACCGCCCCTGGAAATATAGCGGTCACTTTGATGTTATGAGGCATTAATTCTAATCTTAAATTCTGACTAAATCCATGCATGGCGTATTTGCTTACACTGTAGCTTCCGCCTCCTTTGTATGCTTTTAAAGATGCAATAGAGCACATGTTAAAAATATGACCCGAGCCTCTTTTAATCATGTTGGGAACCAATTTTCTGGTAAGATGATAAGCGCTGTAAAAATTAAGATTCATTATCTTCTCCATTGCGCCATCGGCTTCATCTATGCAATTTCCGGGCGTGTAGGTGCCGGCGTTATTGATCAGAATATCTGGGGTGCCAATGGTTAAGCATTGATCGGCAAACGCTTGTACAGAAAGTTTGTCTGTTAAATCGGCATGAAAAACATGCACATTGATTTGGGAATGCTTGGCTTGTAATGCTGATTTTGTTTTTTCTAATGCTTCTAGATTTCTTGCGCACAAAATCAAATCATAACCTACCGAAGCAAATTTTTCTGCCATCGCTCTGCCCATGCCTCTGCTGGCGCCTGTAATAATCGCTATCATTTAATACAAATAAATTTCATTAATAACTACCTTCATGCATCTTTGTAAAGATAAACATCCTAACCGAAGGACTTAATTAATTTCCATGAGAAAATACAATCATATTTTTTTTGATTTAGATCATACCCTTTGGGATTTTGATACCAATGCAAAAATTGCGCTGACAACCATTTACGGTGAATTTGAATTGAACAAAACCGTGTCTGAAGATTTCGAGGCATTTTATGCGCATTATTTACACCATAATAAAATACTTTGGGAGCGCTATCAAAATGGTTACATCAGCGCCGAAGAATTGAAATGGAAAAGAATGTGGCGCACTTTATTGGAATTTAAAATTGGAAATGAGGTGTTGGCCAAACAATTGAGCAGTCGATTTCTGGAAGTGTTGCCTGTGCAAAAAACAATGTTTCCTCATGCAAATGAAATATTGAAGTATCTATCTGAAAAAAATTATGTATTACATTTGATTACCAATGGATTTGAAAAAACACAATGGAGCAAGTTGCAACACAGCAAGATTGACCATTACTTCACGCATGTAATCACATCAGAAGCCAGCAACAGCATGAAGCCCGAAAAAGAAATTTTTGATCATGCGATGAAAATGGCCAATACGAACAATCAAGAATCCATCATGATTGGCGACAACCTCGAAGCGGATATCAAAGGTGCGATGAACGCCGGCATGGATAGCATTTTTGTTAATCACATCAATGCCATAACCGACATCAAGCCAACATTTACGGTAACGCATTTACAAGAATTGGAAAATATTTTTGAATAACCAAGCGATTATAAAGTGGCAATAACAGACACGCCACCTTGTACAGTTTGATTCAATGTGCAAGATAATTTTGTACCAACTGGCAACAACAAGTCTACCCTGCTACCAAACTTGATAAAGCCCAGTTCTTCGCCTTGCTTCGCTTGTTGGCCAACAGTTAAATAATTAACTATGCGCTTGGCCACAGCACCAGCAATTTGCTTAACCAAAATTTCTTTTTCGGCTTTTCTGATCACCACAGAATGTCTTTCGTTTTCGGTAGATGACTTCGGATTCCAAGCTACTAAGTATTTTCCTTTGTGGTATTGGTTGTACATCACTTCCCCAGTGATGGGATTTCTGTTCACATGTACATTTGCAGGACTCATAAAAATAGACACTTGCAATCTTTTATCTTTAAAATATTCTTCGTCAAAAACTTCTTCCATTACCACTACTTTTCCATCACAAGGCGAAATGATTAGGTTTTCATTGATGGTTAATGTCCTGTTTGGAATTCTAAAAAAAGAAACAATGAATAACCAGAAAATCGTTGACAAAGCAATCAATGCAAGCGAAACCCAGCAGCAACAATTGCAGGTAAGTTTATAGACAATGATATTAAGAATTACCAGAAAGATTCCGGTGTACAATATTGATTTATATCCTTCGCGATGAATGGTCATATCTGCAATTTTTAAACGGCAAATGTACAATGATGCGATGGGTTAAATCGCATTAGCACAGAAATAATTTGAGATAGATCCAAACAGCAGGAATGGCGATGAGCATGGAATCAAATCGATCTAAAAATCCGCCATGGCCAGGCATCATTTGTCCGCTATCTTTAACGTTGGCCATTCTTTTAATTTTGCTTTCTAGCAAATCACCCAACGTTCCAAAAACAGCACAAATGGCAGCGATAACTGCCCAATGAACATTGGCTACTACTTGATGTTGAAAGGGAAGATAACGAAAAAACAAACCGATAATCAATACACAAAGTATGGCTCCGCCGATGGTGCCTTCCCATGTTTTTTTGGGAGATATGGGAGAGAATGGCGTTTTGCCAATAAAGGGACCCACCAAATAAGCCATGGTGTCATTTAACCAAATTGAAAACATAATTGCTGCCGGAAAAACAGGCGAAAAAACGGCCGGTTTAAAAAAGCCATTCGTAGCCAATTGTATCATCATATTGATGGGCAAGATGATGTAGATAAATGCAAGGGGTATAAAATACAGGTATTTTTTGCTGTTTATTTTTTTGGCCAATTGACTGAATTCATACAAACAACCAATCATGATAACGGTAAACAAACCAATGAAACCCATTTCATTCCACAACATTCCGGCCAGCATTACCACTACAAATACAATAGCAGTGAGTGTGCGTGTTTGAAATGTTTTGATGTCTAATGCCATTTGAAATGTTGGTTTATTGGGGCAAATATAGCTATAAAAAAAGGGACTGAAATTCAGTCCCTTTGATGTAAATATTGTTGTAATTATCTTGCCATGTTTACGGTGTATAGCGTAGAGCTAAAGCAACCCAAAGGAAGCAAACAGATTCTCATTTTCAAAACGATGGTTTGATTACAGATAGAGAAAGTACCTCTAACGTTAGGGAATGCAGTTGCAGATGGATTGGTAACGGTAACGGTACTTCCAGCATATTGTGGATTTACAGTTCCGCCATCGGCGATGTTGTCTTGTTGTAATAAACTTACAATTCTGTTGGCAGGATCTGTCCAATCTAAATCAAAAGT
The DNA here is from genome assembly GCA_903871575.1 of uncultured Bacteroidota bacterium. Lineage (GTDB taxonomy): Bacteria > Bacteroidota > Bacteroidia > Chitinophagales > Chitinophagaceae > Ferruginibacter. The sequence goes on along the minus strand of CAIQHJ010000076.1, from coordinate 5,213 downwards.
GATGGGAGCCCAACCATTGTCCCAGATGTTTTCAACTACGATAGAACCTGTTGTAGGTGAAGTTTGTGTAACAGAAGAAACGCTGGTGGTGTATGGACCATAAGCACCGCCAAAGTCTTCGTTGGTGTTTGGATAGTCGCCCAACAAATCATTTAAGTTTACATCTCCTTCAAAGCAAGCACCGCGCACCACTAGGATAACTGTATCTAAGAATCCAGATGGTTTTACAGATGGTTGTTCAAGGGTGAAAACGAGTGTATCTTTTCTTCCGCCCAAATAAGCGTTGTAATCGGCTTGAACTACGATGTTTGCCAACGCTTTTCCAGCAGGAATGGTAACAGAGCCTGTGGTATTGCCAGTAGCAATGGTGTACTGTGTTCCAGCAACAGCTCCAGAAGGAGAAGTTACTTTATATGTTACGGTACGATCTGTATTCGATACATCTGTGGTACCTACAACCACATTGTAAGATGGAGCCGGGTTGTTTGCTGCAGAGTACGATTGTGTTTTTGAGCCAACGAAATGAGTTTCTGGAGGCGCAACAACGACATCGTAAGGTTTTGTTTTATCGCAACTTCCCAAAGCGAACGCCAAAACAATGATGGCGATGAGTGATATGTTGTTTAAAATTTTCATGATCATCAAATTTATTGTTGTTATAGATGTTGATTAATAGTTGTCGTTTTGTACCATGTTGGGGTTCGACAAAAGTTCTGTGTTTGGAATTGGCAATACGAAACGATAATTTCCTGCAGGAAGTGTTTGCCAAGCTGCGCTGGCATCAGATGCAGATCTTTCTACGGATAAATTGTTGCGTTTCAAATCCCAGAATCTGAATCCTTCGAAAGCCAATTCTTTGAATCTTTCTTCCATCACAGCATCTATCAAAACTGATGCACTTGAAAATGATGCGTTGGTATAACCACTGATGCGATTAGATCTGAGTGTGTTTAAATCTGCTGCACCGGCTGTAAGATCTGGTGTAGATTTTCTAGCGTTGGCTTCTGCACGAATCAAATACATTTCAGCCATTCTGCAAGATTTTAAATCTACTACTCTACCGCCGCGAGCAGAGGTAAAGAATTTTTTTACGTATTTGTTTCCTGATGGATTGGTTCCTACGTAAGCAGATGCTCTAACATCATTGGCATCGTAAGATGCAATTAATTTATCTGATGGTGCAACATATACGTTTCCGCCTGTTGTGGTAAACAAACCACCAATTGCAGTGCTGGTTGCATAGCGAATGCGGAACAAAACTTCATCCGCAACATCGTCTGTCCAAATGGCTGCAAACTGTGCGCCCGATACCAAAGGTTTGATGCCGGAAGTAATCACTTCTGTAGCATAAGTAATTGCTTGGTTGTAATCTTTTTTGTATAAAGCGATACGAGCTTGATAAGCAGCAACGTTAATTCTGTTCATTACCGTATCTGTAAACTCGCTGTTGGAGATAGCAGGCAAAAGATTTCTTGCTTCTGTAAGATCTGCTTCAATTTGAGCCATTACTTCACCCATGGTATTTCTTGCTGGTTTAGCAACTGGGTTAGACACCAACATAACCGGAACACCACGAGGGTCTGCCGGATCGTAGTTTTTGCAATATGATTGCAACAATTCAAAATGTGCTATTGCACGCATGGCCAACATTTGTCCTTTCAAGATGTTTCTTCTTGGCTCTTCTTCTGCAGAAGCAGTTACGGTTGGGATTTTTGGCAACACGCGGTTTACCTGATCGATAACAGTGTAATATCCACCGTAAGCAGAAATCACATCGCCACCAGAAGTGTTGTCAGATGCATATTGATAACGATAGGTTAATGCACCCTGACCAGAATTGTCTGCGCCCAATTTGGCTTCATCGGAAACCAATGCACTCACATACATGTTGTTTGCGTTGGCACCAAATCTACCATATACTTCGTTGGCTCCCAATTGAACATCGGCCAATGTAATGAAAGCATTGTTTTCGCTGAAAGTATCTGTAGGCTGTTGTTCCAGATCTTTCTTACAGCTGCTCATACTTACTATTGCAGCTATCAAGATTAGTAAAAAATTATTTTGTTTCATATGATTGCTTTTAAGATAAATTAAAAATTGATGTCCAAACCTGCTGTAATGGTTTTTGGATTAGGAAATTCGCTGAGGTTGATGTTGGTGGCACCCGCTTCTGGATCGTATCCTCTCCATTTTGTCCAGATGAATAAATTCGATGCTTGAACATAGCAGCTCATGTTGGATACAAATTTAATTTTGTTGATGATTGTTTTTGGCAAAGTGTATCCCAATCTCAAATCTCTCATACGCAAGAATGATGCATCATGAATAATTTTTGAAGAGAAATTGGTACCATATAAAGGACTTGGTGTGTTGGTTACATCACCAGCTTGTTGCCAGAAATTCAAATCAGATGATTGGTTGTAGCCGTTTGCCATAAAGCCAACTGGATTTTCAACAAAGTATTCCATATTGTCTACTTTGGTTCCACCTCTTTGCCAGCTAAACAACATTGACAAATCGAAAGACTTATATCTTGCATTCAAACCAAAACCACCTTTGTATGGCGCTTCCCAAGTACCAAATTGTTGTACTCTGTTGTCTGCACTATATACTGTAGTTAGGTTTCCGTTGATATCGTAGTACAAAGGCATACCGGTTGCAGCATCAACACCACCCCATTTAACTTCGTAATGTGTTCCCAATGGAGTTCCTTCTTTGATCAATTCTGTACCATCTTCGTATGGTTGTTCGCCACCTAAGCTAACCACTCTGTTTCTGTTGTAAGAGAAGTTTGCAAATACAGTAATCATCCAATCTTTCTTTCTCAACACTTCACCATTAACACTCATTTCAATACCTCTGTTGTTCAATTTACCAGCGTTGATGTCTAATGATGCGCCGTTACCAAAACCAGCAGAAGCACTCAAGGTTTTCTTAACGAAAAGGTCTTTGGTGGTTTTGTTGTAAATGTTGATATCACCATATAATCTTCTGTTGAGCAATTCAAAATCAATACCTAAGTTGGTTACCAAAGTGGTTTCCCATTTCAATCCTGGGTTACCTGGATAGCTAGAATAAATGGTATTTAAACCAGAGTAACTACCTTGTGTATACGAATTTTGGTAAGGATAATCTCCACCAGGGAAGTTATCGGCATTACCCGAACCACCATAACTCAACTTCAATCTTAATAAATTGATTGGTTTGATGTTTTTAATAAAATCTTCTTTTGTTGCATCCCAAACACCACCTACAGACCAGAAACCTTGCCATCTGGTGTCAACAGGTAGTTTGGAAGATCCATCTCTTCTGTAAGAAGCAGTGAATGTGTATTTGGTGTCGTAGGTATAACGTGCGGTAATCAAACCAGACACCAAAGCGTTTTGTGATTTTGCACCACCAACAACAGCATACAATTGATTTACGCTATTCCCTTGTGTGATAGCGGCCATAGTGTTTGGACGTTTTGGATCGGTACCATAACCAGTTTCGCTAAGTGTTTTATTAAACTCTCTGATGTATTCGCTGTAAGCAGATACTTCAACATCGTGTTTTTCTTGGAAATTATTTTTGTACGTAACCGAAGGGCGAACAGTTGCTTTGAAGAATCTAGATAAGCCTTCTGTTTGGAAGCCTGCTTTACCGGTAATGCTGGTAGAAGTCAAACGTACAAAAGCCAATTTGCTACCATAGTTGGTGTTTTGTGTTTCTCTGAAATCGATACCAGAAGCGATGCCTGCAGATAAGTTTTCAGTGATTTTGTATGCACCGGTGATACCAATGGTTGCTTTCAATTGGTTGTTGTAATTCTGATCGTATTGGGTAAGGTCCAATTGGTTTACTGCAGCAAATGAAGCACCGATGCCCGTAGCGTAGGAACCATCATCTTTGTATAATCTTGCGTATGGAACGTTTACAGCTGAGGTTAAGAATGGATTGCCCAAACTATTGGTTGTGGTAGATTGTTGGAAATTTCTTTTGGTATAACCCAAGTTAGAAGTTACTGAAAAAGTTACTTTATCATCGGCGTAATCCACGTTGTTTCTAACTGTAATTCTTTTCATATCTGAACGAAGGGTGATACCTTCTTCGTTGTACAAGCCTACACTGCTAAACAATCTTGTTTTTCCTGTACCGCCAGATAAAGTAATTTGGTGGTTGCTGAAGTTACCATTTCTAAAAATTTGATCAGCCCAGTTGGTGTTGATTCTAGAGATAGAATCCAACAAACGCGCACCTTCTGTTCTTTCAGCTGAAGATAGGGTTTGGTAGCGTGGGTTGGCGGTTGAATAATAAAAACCTGGAATTCTTGGGTCGTTGGCAACCGGGCTGGTTGCGTCGCCTTGAGCAACTACCAATCCGTATTGTTTTTGAGCGTTTAACAATTCCGTTGTATTCATTGGGCGGAAAGAAAAATCGGGTTTAGATTTCACACCATATTGTGTGTTGTATCCAAATTTCAATTTTCCGGCCACACCTTTTTTGGTTGTTACTACAATTACCCCTGCAGAACCGCGAGAACCATACAATGCAGTAGAGGCAGCGTCTCTGAGTACATCTATAGAAGCAAAATCGTTGGGATTGAATCCTTGGAACACAGAAGCTTCCACTGGAATTCCATCTACCACATATAATGGTGTAGAACCACCTTGAATAGAACCGGTACCTCTGATAATAATATTGGTAGCAGAACCCGGAGCACCGCTAGAAGTTAGTGCAGTAACACCAGGTGCACGACCTTGAAGAATTTGATCGAAAGAACCAACGGGTTGATTTTTCAATTCTTTTTCACCTATTTTGGTAGCCGCACCAGCATATTGCGATTTTTTAATTTTGCTGATACCTGTTACTACCACCTCTTGCATGTCTTTTGAATCGGAAAGTGATAACGTTGGTGATACACTAACTTTATTGCCGATGGCAACAGTGTAGGTTTCATAACCCAAAGAACTAAATTCCAATGTTTTTCCATTTGCTGGAACAGCAATTTTGTATGAGCCATCGGCTGCGGTAGTAGTTCCTACCTGTGTGCCTTTAACCAATACAGAAACATTCGACATGGGTTTTCCATTGGCGTCGGAAACTTTTCCGACAATCGTTTTTTGTGCCCAAACACTCAACGATGCAGCCATCGAAACCAATAAGGTGACAATTACTTTTCTCATATGCTTTTAAAATTTTGTTAAACAAATATAATGTACTAGTATATAAAT
>CAIQHJ010000075.1 GCA_903871575.1 uncultured Bacteroidota bacterium | reverse complement strand
CTGCTCCTTCATTGGGGCGGGCTTTTTTTTGGATGGGTTAGTTACTGGATGCTGGATAATGCTGGATATGCTGGATATGCTGGATAAAGCTGGATAAGCTGGAAAAAGCTGGATACTGGATGAAACTGCACTCCCTTCCTCCTTCGGGGGAAGGGTCGGGGACGGGGGCTCCAAACCCCAAACGCCAAATACCAAACACCAAATACCCAACGCCAAACAACAAAAGCCAAACACCAAACACCAAACACCAAACACCAAACACCCATTAGCGTCCCGCGTTCTTCATCGCTATACCTCTTACAGCGTTTCCTGAAAACTCAATGAATGCTTTTTTAGAAATAGCATCTTCACTCATCATAATTGGTACACCCATATCTCCGCCTTCTCGAATGCTTTGTACCAATGGTATTTGTCCAAGAAAAGGAATGTCAAATTCTTCTGCTAGATCTTTCCCGCCGTTCTTTCCGAAAATATAATATTTGTTGTTAGGCAATTCTGCCGGCGTAAAATAACTCATGTTTTCTACCATTCCAATCACCGGAACTTTCAATTGTGCTTGTCCAAACATCGCAATGCCTTTCTTGGCATCAGCCAATGCAACCAACTGCGGCGTGGTAACCACAATCACACCAGTAACGGGTACATTCTGAACAATGGTCAAATGAATATCGCCTGTACCAGGTGGCATATCAATAACCAAATAATCCAATTCACCCCAATCAACATCGCTTACAAATTGTTTAATGGCGCTGCTCACCATCGGACCTCGCCACACCACCGCTTGCTTTTCATCAATCAATAAACCGATACTCATCACTTTTATACCAAATTTTTCAATTGGAATGATATAGCCCTTGCCATCAACCTCGCGCATCATCGGCCTTTCTCCTCTGATACCAAACATGATGTGCTGACTAGGTCCGTATATATCCGCATCCATTAATCCAACTTTTGCACCACTTTCTCCCAAAGCCAAAGCCAGATTTGCAGAAACAGTACTTTTGCCTACACCGCCTTTACCACTAACCACAGCAATGATGTTTTTCACGCCACCCAAAACGGTTTTCGCATCCATTCGGTTGGTACTCGTATTGCTTGTGAAATGTACAGTCACCTTGGCTTCTTTATTGACCAATAATTTTATCGCATTGATGCAAGCATTCATAATCATATCCTTCATTGGACAAGCAGGCGTTGTTAGTACCACCGTAAATGAAACCTCATTGCCATTGATCATTATATCTTTCACCATATTCAACGTAACCAAATCTTTCCCTAAATCGGGTTCTTGAACATTGCTGAGGGCTTTTAAAATATCTTCGTTTGTCATGGTTCAATTATTTGTTAATAAAAAAATCGTGTTGCAAAATTAACCATTGAAGTCCTTACTTTGTTGGCAAATAGGAAATAAGCAATTGTTTATTTTTTATTTCTATTGTACATTTATCATTCAACTGCTTTCTTTTATCATGAAGATTTTCTATAGAATTTGTGTGCTGTTTATCATGTTTACGCCAGCTGTTGGATTTGCGCAATTTGAAACATTTAAAGATTCTGTGGTGCAATTGTATGGTGTAGTGATGAGCGCGGATAGCTTGAAAGGCTTGCCAGCAGTAAGTATTATGGTCAAAGGTCAAAATCGAGGAACAATTTCCAATGATGAAGGTGTTTTTAGTATTGTAGTGTTGAAAGGGGATAAAGTAGAATTTACGAGTATTGGATATAAACCTAAATTGGTAGAAATTCCTCAAAAATTGGAAGGCAATCAGTACAGTATGATTCAATTGATGGTGATGGATACGGTGTATTTGCCAGCCACCATTATCAAACAAAGGGTTACCCGAGAACAGTTTGAACGCGATTTTGTAAATACCCAAGTGCCAGACGACAACATTGAAGTTGCCCGAGTAAATAACAACATTGCCACAAGACGCTTATTGTTGTCTACCTTACCTTCCGACGGTAGGGAGGCTTCTGCACAATACATGCGCCAGCAATCCAAAAAACTATATTATTCCGGACAAATTGCCCCACAAAATATTTTCAATCCTTTTGCTTGGTCAGAGTTTATCAAAGCCTGGAAAAGAGGAGATTATAAGAAGAAGGGGTAGGCTGGATAGGCTGGATAGGCTGGATGCTGGATACTGGATAAAGCTGGATAGGCTGGATGCTGGATACTAGATAAATCTGGATAGGCGGCTAAATGCTAGATAAAGCTGGATAGGCAGTTTCAACAACAAACAACAAACAATAAACAATAACCCCCAAACATGAATACATATTTAATCGGCTTTATGGGTTCAGGAAAAACATACTGGGGTAGGATTTGGGCGGAAGCTGCTCAAGTGCCTTTCTGTGATTTGGATGAACTGATTGAGGCGAAGGAAAAAATGACCATAGATGCTATTTTTGAAAAAAAAGGAGAGGCGTATTTTAGAAAAATTGAATCCGAATTATTAAGATCAACCCTCAGCTCCGACAACTCCATCATCGCCTGCGGCGGTGGCACACCCTGCTTCGACAGCAACATCCAATGGATGAACCAAAATGGCACCACCATTTACCTCGAAGCTTCTCCCAAAAAATTGTTTGACATCATCCTTCCAGAAGTAGACAAACGACCATTGCTTAAAAAAGTTAACCGCGCCGAAATGCTCTTTTTTATCGAACAAAAATTAACCGAAAGATTGCCGTTTTATCAATTGGCAAACCACACATGGCCTATTGATTCACTCAATAACAACAGTTTCCAAAACTTCATTCATCCCATTCATCATGCATAAAGGATTTTTAAAAATCGCTTTCTTATTTGCACTAACCGCTGTTGCACTCGGCGCTTTTGGCGCACATGCCTTAAAAAAAATCATTGCTGAGCCCTCCTTGCAAACTTTTGAAACAGGCGTAAAATATCAGTTTTATCATGCCATCGCCATCGCCATCACTGCGATGCTATTCAAATCTTTCTCCAACAAAAAAACAATTTGGGCTGCAAGATTTTTCTCAATCGGTATTTGCTTGTTTAGCGGATCCTTGTATGCGCTGGCATTGTTGGGACCATCGTATTCACTCATCGGCATCATAACCCCTTTCGGCGGAATGTCTTTCATGATCGGATGGATAATCCTTTTACTGTCTGTACACTCATCAAAAGATGACGCATAAAAACTATCTAAGGTTGAATGCAAACATTGATGTATTTAATATCTTTGTAGACAATGGCCAAAAAAGAAAAATCAAAACCGACCAACTCCAAAGGAGAACTCACTGAAGACAAAATTGAAAAAGTAACTTTCTGGGATTTAATCAAAGATGAAAGAACCCATAAAATTGCTGGTAGCATCAGCTTGCTCATCGCATTGTTGCTGTTCGTTTCATTTACTTCTTATTTATCTACCTGGGATATCGATCAAGACAAAGTATTACAAGCAGGAAACAAATTATTCTGGGGCACAGACATAGAAGTGGCCAACCTCATGGGTACGTTGGGCGCATTTACAGCTCATGCCTTTATTTACAAAGGATTTGGCATAGCCTCTTATTTATTCTGCACATTGTTTTTTGCAATAGGCGTGAATGCTTTTTTTAGTAAAAAAGTTTTTTCCATTTGGAGAAACATCAGATACCTCATCATTGGTTTGCCTTTGTTGAGCATTACTGCTGCTGCTGTTTTTGGTAAAGATGCTTTCCCTTGGGGCGGTGCGGTTGGCGATTTGTGTGCCAACTGGTTGTTTAGAACCATCGGCAGTTTGGGAACTTACGGCTTTATTACCGTTGCTTTTTTAGGATACATCATTTGGCGATTTAATCCTGCATTTGGAAAATTGCTTTCCGCCACCAAAAAAGAAATGACAACGCCGCTAGCCGAAACTGAACCAGATATTACATTAGATGAAACTACAACAGCGTTGCCCAAAAAAGAAAAGAAACCAATCAAAACAGAAAAGGAGCCAGAAACTCCGGTATTTGAAGTAATAGAAAAAGAAGCATTACCCATTGAAGAACCAACACCCATTGCGTTGGAACCACAACCCGAACCGATCATAGAAACATCCATTCCCAGCACTGGATTGGAACTCGAAATAAAAACAGCCGAACCAATTGCCGAGCCAGCAATAAAAACGCCAGAAATGGTGATGTCAACTCCATACGACCCCATTTTAGATTTAAAAGATTACAAATTTCCTACACTCGATTTGCTCGAAAATCATGGCAGTGAAAAAATTGTTCAAGATCCACAAGAACTTGAAAACAATAAGAATCAAATCATCAATACCCTCAAGAATTACGATATCAGCATTCAAAAAATTTCAGCAACAGTAGGCCCTACGGTAACGTTGTATGAAATTATTCCAGCTGCAGGTGTTCGGATTTCAAGAATCAAAAATCTGGAAGATGATATCGCATTGAGTTTGGCTGCACTGGGCATTAGAATCATTGCCCCTATTCCAGGGAAAGGTACCATCGGTATAGAAGTGCCCAATGCCAAAAAGACCATCGTGAGCATGAGAACATTGTTGTCGGCAGATAAATTTACCAAAAACAACTTCGCCTTACCCATCGCCATTGGAAAACGAATAGACAACGAAAATTTCATTGTAGATCTAGCAAGTATGCCACATTTATTGATGGCAGGTGCAACCGGACAAGGGAAATCGGTTGGGTTAAATGCAATTCTGGTTTCGTTGCTATACAGCAAACATCCATCTCAATTAAAATTTGTTTTGGTTGATCCCAAGAAAGTAGAGTTGAGCATTTACAAAACAATTGAAAGACATTTTCTTGCAAAATTACCAGGAGAAGAAGACGCCATCATTACCGATACTAAAAAAGTGGTGCATACCTTAAATGCGTTGTGTATCGAAATGGATAACCGCTATGATTTATTAAAAGAAGCAGGTTGTAGAAACATTCGCGAGTACAATGAGAAGTTTGCCGCTAGAAGATTAAATCCAGAAAAAGGCCATCAGTTTTTACCATTCATTGTGTTGGTAGTAGATGAGTTTGCCGATTTGATTATGACGGCAGGTAAAGAAGTGGAGATGCCTATTGCTCGTTTGGCGCAGCTGGCTCGTGCGGTTGGTATTCACTTGATCATTGCTACTCAACGTCCTTCGGTTAACATCATTACCGGAACCATCAAAGCCAACTTCCCCGCTCGTATAGCCTTTAAGGTAAGTAGCAAAATCGATAGCAGAACAATTCTAGATGCCGGAGGTGCAGAGCAGTTGATTGGCAAAGGAGATATGTTAATCAATTACAACGGAGAGATCGTGCGCTTGCAATGTGCGTTTGTAGATACGCCAGAAGTAGACAAGATTGTAGATTTTATTGGCGATCAGCGCGGCTATCCACAGGCGTTTATGTTACCTGAATACATCGATGAAAAAGATGCAGATGGAAAAGAGTTTGATGTCAACGATAAAGATGCTTTGTTTGAAGATGCCGCGAGATTAATTGTTAGCAGTCAAAGCGGAAGTACATCTTTGTTGCAACGCAGAATGAAACTAGGGTACAACCGTGCCGGTCGTTTGATGGATCAACTCGAAGCAGCAGGCATTGTTGGCCCAAGCCAAGGCTCCAAAGTGAGAGATGTGTTGATTAAGACAGAATCTGAATTGCAACAGCTGTTGGATAGGTTGTAGGGGATGGATACTGGATGCGGGATACTGGATTCTGGATACTAGATAGGATGGATACTAGATGATAATGCACTCCCTTCCTCCTTTGGGGAAGGGTCGGGGATGCGGGCTTCAAACACCAAACACCAAACACCAAACACCAAACACCAAACACCAAACACCAAACACCAAACACCAAACAAAACGAAATCCACGAAGCGCAAATGTCAAAATATCTCATCATAGGATTAGGAAATATTGGAGATGAATATGCCAATACCCGACACAACATTGGATTTGATGTGTTGTTTGCTTTTGTTGCCAAACACGGTGGAAAATTTACGGTAGATCGTTTGGCATATGTGGCAGAAATAAAAATCAAAGGGAAGCAATTTATCTGCATTTGTCCAACCACGTACATGAATTTAAGTGGAAGAGCGTTCAAATATTGGCAGGAAAAAGAAAAAATTCCTACAGCAAACACATTAACCATTGTAGATGATTTGGCATTGCCCATAGATAAAATCAGAATAAGAAAAAGCGGCACGCATGCAGGCCACAATGGGTTGAAAGACATTCAAAACATACTGGGAACCGACGAATATCCAAAACTTCGATTTGGAATTGGGAACGTATATCCAAAAGGAATGCAAGTAGATTTTGTATTGGGAAAATGGAAAAAAGATGAAGTTGCTATTGTTCAACTTAAAATAGAAAAATCAGTGGAAATCATAGAACGCTTTGCATTTGAAGGAATCGACAGAACCATGACAGCCTACAACAACCTAAGTTTCTCGCTCAATAATAATTAAGCCCACTTATTCTTTTTTTTAATACGCTTTCCTTATTTTCGTACCTGAGTAATCTAAAACCCCATACAAAAGCTATAGATGAAGATAATATGTATAGGCAGAAACTATGCTGACCATGCCAAAGAACTGGGGAATGACATTCCTGATGAACCAGTAATTTTCATGAAGCCCAAAAGTGCTTTATTGCAAGCTCATACCCCATTTTATTACCCAGAGTTTACCAACGAATTGCATTACGAATGCGAATTGGTATTGCGTGTTTCAAAAAATGGAAAATATATTCAAGAACGCCATGCAAGCAACTACTACAATGGCATCACCGTAGGAATCGATTTTACTGCACGTGATATCCAAGATGAGTGTAAGAAAAAAGGCTTGCCTTGGGAAAAAGCAAAAGCATTTGATAACTCTGCTGCTGTTGGAAAATTCATCGACATCGGCCCTACATTCAATAAAAAAAATGTCAACTTCCATTTTACAAAAAATGGAGAACAAGTACAAACTGGGAATTCTGCACAAATGATTTTTAGCATCGATGCACTGATTGCCAACATCTCTAATTATTTCTCTTTAAATATAGGCGACTTAATTTTCACCGGAACGCCAGCAGGTGTTGGGGAATGTGTTGTAGGAGACGAATTGGAAGCCTTTCTCGAAGGAACCAGTTTGCTCAAAGTGGAAGTAAAATAATTTTTAGCCAACTTTAATCTGCATAAAAAGACATCAACGACCCAAAATAATTGTCGTTCCATCCCGCAACAATATCTTCATAATCCTCATCCGGAATATTGGTATGTCTTAATTCAACCGAAGTTTTTGATTTATTGGCATGTAAGATGATGGTTACCAAAGACGGTTCTTCTTGTTCGCCAAAATACCATTCCTGTACTATTTTTTTACCGGGTTCAAAAAATAAATTCTTCCCACAGATGTTCTCGTCCCACATAGAAAATTCGGTTCCCTCAACAGCTTCCATAACCGCAGTTGCACCTGTCCAAAGTTGTATGGTTGCAGCATTGGTTAATGCATTGTACACCAATTCTGGTTCGGCTGGTATCACAAAATATTTTTTAAAATCTTTCATTGCACTGATCTTTTAATTTTAAGTAAAGCACTTAACACTATTTAGTAAACTATTCTTGTAAATTTGAGTACAATTTAAAGGATATTCGTATACAACCCTTAATTTTTGAATTATGCTATTAAAAAATCTTGTAGCCGTTTTTTTTCTAATTATTTCCATTGCTATTGCAACTCCTGTTAATGCCCAGCTGAAATCATTTCAACTCAATCCGCAAGGCGACACCATCAATGCCATTAACAAAGAAGATCAAAAAATTGGGAAATGGGTGTATGAAGTTGGTGAGCTTCGTGGCGAACCAGGATATGTTGAAGAGGGCATGTATAAAAAAGGAGAGAAGCATGGATTCTGGAGAAAATACACCACTCAAGGTGATTTGCTAGCAGTGGAAAATTATATTTTAGGGGGTAAAGATGGTTTACAGCAATATTTTAATTTTTTAGGTGATTTGGAAAGGGAAGAAAATTGGCGTGGTTATAATCCCGATTCTCCATTTGATACCATTGCTATTTATGGCACGGGCTCGGGTGAAATCGTGGATTACAAATTGGTAAAAGCTGCTCCTTACAGCATCAAGCATGGCGAATGGAGATATTATGAACCGGGAACAGGTAGGTTGCTGCGCAAAGAACAGTGGAGCAACAACAATCTCGTTAATCCCAATGCACCCAAAACAGCCACCAAAACGTACACAAAGCCAGATAAAGTAGATAAAACCCCCGCCATGTTGGAATGGGAACGGAAGAACAAAGGCAAAAAAATTATTGATGGCAGAACCGGTTTGTAACAAACCATCAACCAATTGCAATCTTATTCCTTGATTTCTTTTTGCATCGGATTGTTTCCGTTGGATGCGCCCCTTCTTCCCACTCTTTCTGAACGCTGTTTGAATAGTTGAAAAGTACTAGGCGCTACCGAACCAGCAGGCCAAACATTGTTTTTCTCATCTATGTCGGCTGTTTCTCTATTGGGATCTATTTTGATAGACGCCACTTCTTTCATTTTCATAAATGACTTCGTTACCTTCAACTCATTTCTTCTCCAAACATTAACCCCAATTCTATCAATTTCTTTGCTCCCATCTGCATAAGTCCACTCGATAATGATGGGCATTACCAAACCACCTTTATTGCTAAGCGACAATTCATATAACCGCACTTTGCCGGCAATGTTTAATTTCTCTTCTGGAAGATATGTTTCATTTTTAGATTTTGGTATCGTAGTGAAAGTAGTTGTGGTATCTACTTTGGCTAATCCTCTGGCATATCTCCAATAAAAATCACGCAAGCTGGTGTCGGCATCTGTGGCAAATACAATTTGACTGTCTGTTCTGTTTCTGATTTTTGAAATGTCTTCGTAACTATTCAAAATTGGTTTTGCAACCGTTTGTTTGATGGTTTTTTCTTCATTATTTGTCATCGTTACAGACGTATCTACAACTGCCCATTTTACACTGTCTAAGGAAATGTCTACAGGGTCGGTATTGTAAAACCATCCTCTCCAAAACCAATCCAAATCTTCTGCACTGGCATCTTCCATCGTTCTAAAAAAATCGGCAGGTGTTGGATGTTTGAAAGCCCAACGTTTGCAATATGTTTTAAAGGCATAATCAAAATTTTCTCTGCCCATGATGGTTTCCCGGAGTATGTTTAATCCTGTGGCTGGCTTGGAATAAGCATTGGGTCCAAATTGAATAATGTTTTCACTGTTGGTCATGATGGGCTCCAGTTGATCTTTAGGCAATTTCATGTAGTCAACAATCTTGTAAGCTGGACCTCTGCCCACAGCAAATTTATTGTCCCATAACTCTTCAGTAAGGTATTCTACAAAAGTGTTGAGCCCTTCATCCATCCAACTCCATTGGCGTTCATCACTATTGATGATCATGGGAAAGAAATTGTGTCCTACTTCATGTATCACCACACCCAACATGCCATTTTTTGTTTGCTCGCTGTATGTGCCATCTTTTTCACATCTGCCGTAATTGAAGCAAATCATCGGGTATTCCATTCCGTTAGAAGCTTCAATACTTTGAGCCACCGGGTATGGATATGGAATGGTGAATTTAGAATAGGTTTTGATGGTATGTGCCACTGCTTTAGTGCTAAACTTCCGGTAAAGGTTATACGCTTCTTTTGGATAGGCGCTCATGCACATGATTTTTTTACCTTCTACAGAAATGGGCATCGCATCCCATACAAATTTTCTGCTGCTGCCCCATGCGAAATCTCGAACACTATCTGCCTTAAAAACCCAAGTGATATTTTTATTGGAACGGGTTGAAGCTTCTCTGTTTTTTGCTTCTTCAAGGGTAACAATTTCTGTTACATCTTTACCTGTTTGTGCTTTTTGCCATCTTGCCATTTGTGCAGGCGTCAATACCTGCGCATAATTTTGACATTGTCCGGTTGCCACCACCACATGATCTGAAGGAACCGTCATCGCCACTTTATAATTTCCAAATATCAACGCAAATTCGCCAGTACCAACAAATTGATGGTTTTGCCAACCCTGAAAATCACTGTACACACACATTCTCGGAAACCATTGCGTCATGGTAAAAATATCATTTCCATCCTCTGCAAAATTTTCAAATCCACCACGACCGCCCATCTTCATTCTATCGGGAATAAAATAATTCCAATCTATATTAAAAACAAAAGTTTGCCCGGGTTGTAGAGGTTTTGGCAACTCTATACGCATCATCGTTTTGTTGATGGTGTAAGACAATGTTGCGCCTGTAGCAGTGGTTACTTTGGTGATGTTGGTGCCAAAAACTTTTTCAGCTACATTTTTTGTTTGCGGAATATCCGATTCAGAGATTTGCTTTGGCATGCTGTTGCTGTTCTCATATCCGCTGTTGTTTTTTGTGCTGTGTTGGTTTTCATCCAATTGTAGCCAAACATATGTCAATACATCTGGAGAAGCATTGTGGTAGGTGAGGGTTTCCTTTCCTATTAATTTGCGTTCTGTTTCATCTAATGTGCAATTGATGTTGTAATCACAACGTTGTTGCCAGTATTTTGGTCCTGGTGCGCCACTCGCTGTTCGATATTCATTTGACGTTGGAAATATGGTGCCCATTTGTTCAAATCGGTTGCCATGATTGCTGCCCGGATTGTTGCGGATGTCTTGCGCTTCTATGCAAGTAATCGATAAAATAAGAACCATAAAAACTAAAATTATTTTTTGCATATGCACCTGAATTTAGGTTGTAAATGTATTGAATTTATATTGTTTTAAAATGGACTTCTATCTATTGCAAAATAAAGTCCTCCTACAATGGCTGCACCAGATAAAAGGCGAACCCAATTTATTTTTGAAATTCCTATGTGGCGAATGGCCATCTCTGATATTAATACCATCAACATTACAACTGCGAGCTGTCCTACTTCTATGCCCAAATTAAAATACAACAAAGGAATAAAAACCTGATCTGTTTCCATCAATGTCATTTGAATAACCGAAGCAAATCCCAATCCATGTATCAGACCAAAAGCCATGGTGAGCAAATACTTGCCAGACTTTAACCATGTCTTTTGATCTAACCAAATCAAATTGAAAACACCCGCACCTATGATGGTCACTGGAATTAAAAACTCTACCCAAGCTTTGTTTACATCTATGCAATTGGCTACAGAAAGTGCCAATGTAAGCGAATGTCCAATGGTAAATGCGGTTATTAAAATCAATAGTTGTTTGCGATCTTGATACGTATATATTGCAGTTAAAGCGAGTAAAAATAACAAATGGTCCATGGCATCCCAACTGATGATATGCGTCCAACCCCATGAAAAGTACAAACGAAAGTTTTCCATATTTCTTTAAACCTAATTGCTAATGCATAAATTTGACAACAATTTAAATCATACCATTGAAAAAGCAGT
>CAIQHJ010000074.1 GCA_903871575.1 uncultured Bacteroidota bacterium | reverse complement strand
ATTCGGTATTTTGTAAATGGTACAGCGCCCAATCGGGTGATGGTTGTTGAGTATACCAATCTTCGTTTTCTAGGTGGCTCAGGCCAAAATGTGACTGGCCAAATTAGAATGTATGAATTGGATAACCACATAGAAGTGGCTGTAAATACTGTAAATGACAATGGTTCATTGGTGTCGAAAACTTTAGGCATTGAAAATGCCACTGGTAGTTTGGGTATAACACCTGCCAATAGAAATTATACTTCATGGAATGTGAACAATGAAGCATGGGCATTTTATCCACCTGCTGGCAATTTTACGTATGCTTGGAGTCCGGCAACCTATTTGAACAATACAAACACCTCAAACCCAACGGCAGCAAACATTGCATCTGCAATTACATACTCCGTTTTGGTTACCAATAATACTACAGGATGTTCTACCAGTGCCAGTTTGCCGATTGCATTAACCGCGGCTATGTCTGGTACATATACTGTTGGTGCCGGTGGGAATTATACAACCCTTACAGCGGCGGTAAACGATTACAACACCCGATGCATCAGCGGACCAGTTGTTTTTTCATTGATCAGTGCAAGTTATTCGGCATCAGAAACCTTTCCCATACAAATCAATAAAAATATTTACCAGAACGCAGTTAATACTATAACCATAAGGCCGGCGGCTGGCATAACGGCTACCATTAGTGGAAGTGTTGCCAATGGTGCAGTATTTAAAATTACTGGAGATTTTATTACCATTGATGGTTCCAATAATGCAACAACTACGAGGAATTTAACTTTAACCAATACCAATGCAACTTTTCCAAATGTTTTAGTAATTGGTTCAATCAATTCCACGCCACTTACCAATGCAACTGTAAAAAATCTGATACTAACGAATACGGGTACCACCGCTGCAACCTGCCTAGTTTCCAATGCAAATACATTGGGTGCAGCTGGATATTTTAAAAATGTCGTTTTGCAAAACGACAGCATCAATTTGGGTTTTCATGGTATGTATTGCATTGGGGTAAACGCTGCAGGAAACGGCAGCGGACTTCAAATCATCAATAATAAAATGAATGCGGTGGGTGCTGCTGCCATTGGCGATTATGGCATCTATCTTCAAGATATTGACAGCGCAACAGTTGCTGAGAATTATATTGGAAATCTTTTAGGAACCAACAACAACAATGACAAAGGCATTTGGTTGGCCTTGGGTGTTCGAAATACGAAAGTAATAGGCAATCGTATTTACAACATCAATTACACCGGTACGAATGGGAATGGTGCAATTGGTATTCACCTCAGTACAGGTGTTGCATCAGGAAACAATTTGCTGGCCAATAACTTAATCTCCAATATTACAGGAGATGGCAGCGATTTTAGCAATGCAAACAACACCTATAACAACCCAACGGGTATCTTATTAACAACCAATCAAACGGGAGTTAAGATATACCACAACACGATTAATTTGTATGGCAATACCCTTAATAAAAACAATGCGGCTTCCATATGCATAAGAGTGGATACATCTAGTGTGGCAGATGTAAAAAATAATATTTTGGTGAATAGATTGGGTAGATTAGCAGCCTCAACCAATACCGGCATTTTAACCATTGGATTGTATGCATCTACATCCAATACACAGTTGGGTTCGCCCAATTACAACGACTATTTTATCAGTGGCACCACAGGAACTACCAATTCAATTGGAAGAATAGGTACTACGGCAC
Organism: uncultured Bacteroidota bacterium; assembly: GCA_903871575.1. Classification (GTDB taxonomy): domain Bacteria; phylum Bacteroidota; class Bacteroidia; order Chitinophagales; family Chitinophagaceae; genus Ferruginibacter. The sequence continues at coordinate 5,115 of CAIQHJ010000074.1, read as the reverse complement.
AAGCAACATTAGCAACATGGAGAACAGCTTCTGCCGCAGAAGCAAATTCACTGGATTTGATGCCGGGCTTTTTGTCAGATAGTGTTCACATCAATTCCGCAAATCTCACTTTGAATACAGCCTTGAGCAACAAAGGAACCGTTGTGTCGGGTGTGACATTGGATTTTGACAATCAAGCGAGAAATGGATTGAATCCAGATATGGGAGGAGATGAGTGGATCGAAGCCAATAAAGGAAGCTGGATAGGTAGGGTGTCAACAGATTGGTTAAATCCACTTAATTGGGAATCTAATTATGTGCCCGACTCAACAACAGATGTGTTTATCAATGGGGGATATACTTTTATGCCAACCATTCTAACAACACAAGCTGTAAGGGATTTGAGTTTATCTACAGCTGTGCCTGGCAATCCACCTTTGCTAACATTGAATGGAGGTACATTGCAAGTGTTTAGAAACATAGCTAGAAGCGGAGGTAGTATCAATGGATTGAATGGTACATTGCAACTAAAAGGAACAGGCTCGCAAAATTTACCAGCGAATTTATTTCAAAACAATGACCTCAAAAATTTGATCCACAGCAATTCGCACCTAGCCAGTGGCGTTACCTTTCTTGGGCCTTTGAATATTTATCGATCTTTAACATTCGGATTGCCAGCATCAACACCTCAAAGATTTAATGGCGCTGGTTATTTAACATTGAAATCTACCGCAACAGAAACGGCATGGTTGGGTAAGGTAACTGGTAAAACATATTTAGGTGCCACTACAGTTGAACGTTATATACCTTCTGGCATTAATCATGGAAAATCTTGGCAACTCATCACTTCTCCAGTCAAAGGCACACAAACAGTAAAGCAAGCTTGGCAAGACTCCGCCACAACAGCCAATCAAAATCGATATCCAGGTTATGGTACTCAAATTACAAGTGCTTTGCCAGCTGCATTGAGTTTGGGTTTTGATGTGTATACACCAACGGGCCCTTCTATGAAATTGTATGATCAAGCCACCAATAATTACATAGGAATTCCAAGTACGAATGCGTATCCAATACAAAATCAAAAAGGATATATGGTATTTGTTAGAGGCAATAGGGGAGATACCGCATTTAATTTGGCAGCACATCCTACCACACTGAGAGCAAAAGGTACTTTATATACCACAGGTGTAGATGCACCACCGGTAACAACTGTTCCAGCAAATAAGTTTGAAACCATTGCCAATCCTTATGCATCTGCGATAGAGTTTACAAATATTTTGTATGATGGTCCTCCAGGAATAGATAACTTATTTTATGTTTGGGATCCTTTGTTAGCTGGTGTTTACGGCTATGGTGGCTTCCAAACGATAAGCGCTATGAATGGTGATTTTTATCCATCTCCTGGTGGAACAGCAAATTATCCAAGCAATGTGAGATGTACTAAAATTCAATCTGGACAAGCGTTCATGATGCATGCAGGCGCTTTGGGAGGTTCGGTTACATTTACAGAAGATGCAAAAGTAGACAGCAGCAGAATGGTTAATCGGGTACCTCAATCACAAGCAATCAATCATGCCTATTGGAACAGTAGGTTATATGCCAATGCCAATGGTAATTTTGTTATTGCAGATGGAAATGTCGTTTCAATGCATCCCAATTTATCCAATGAAATAACCAACGACGATGGTTTAAAATTGTTGAATGGTCATGAGAATTTTGGCATCAATAAAAATGGGAAATTGCTAGCGGTTGAAGCAAAACAATTGTTTGTTGAAACAGACACGATATTTTACCACACCGCAAACCTCAGGTCATCAACCTATAAACTGGAATTTGCAGCATTGTCATTAAGTGATCTGCAGCTGACACCCATGCTCGTTGATAACTTCATGCACACAACAACGCCACTTTCATTTACCGATACATCAAATTATGTTTTCAGCGTTACAGCCAATACCGCATCAGCTGCTAACAATCGATTTATGATTGTATTTAAACCGATGGCACCATTGCCGGTGAAGTTCACCAACATCAGCGCCAAGCGAAATTCGCATCAAAGTGTAACGGTAAATTGGCAGGTGACCAATGAACAAGGTATTGCTTTTTATGAAGTTCAAAGAAGCTTTGATGGATTGCATTTTGAAACGATACAACAACAAATCACATCGATGGGGAATATTGGAATAGGCAGTTATGTTTATTTGGATTCGATGGCTTCTCAGGGGATGAATTTTTATCGCATACAATCAAATGAAGCGAATGGTGCATTTAATTATAGTCCCATGGCAAAGGTGAATGCCATCTCTACTCAACCCAATTTTTTGGTTAGTCCAAACCCTTGCATAAACAATACCATCAACCTTGTTTGCAATAATTTAATATTGGGTAAACATCAATTTGAAATCATCAACAATCTTGGACAAGTAGTCCATAAAGAAATAAGAAATATAACAAATTCAAATGCTCAAATTGCTTTAAAGCCCCGTATAATCTTACCAGAATCAGCATATGTGTTGAAAATAACGATGGCAAACGGAGCGCAATGTATCATTAGATTGAAGCTAGGCTAACAATTTTTGTTGAATAAAATCTTTGAAATTGATGGAAATGCTCTAACCAAATTGCTTTGAAACCAATCGCGCAGGAACAATTCTTTTATTTTTATGTTAAAATGGCATAATTTTAGTATCTGAAACCGCTTTGCATAGATGGATATTATATTTAGACTACATCAAAATATAATTTTCAATTGAGCGTTTTAAATAAAATACTGAGTTTGATTAGTGCAAAGTAGACAAGGAATAGAATAGAAAAATTATGAATAAGGCCCCCAAAAACCTTTTTAATATGGCAAGAATATGCCTCCTATTCTGTGGGGTTTTCTTGTTGTCTATTCTATCATTTCAAGCTGTGGCACAAGGGCCCACCATTACATTTACACCTTTAAATAGTACATGTGCCGATTCGAACAGAACATTGGTGGCAACAATCATAGATGCTGATGGTGTACCTACCAGTGGTGCTGGTTTGCCAGTTTTGTATTGGAAAATTAATACACAGCCATATGTTGCAGCAGTAGGTGTTTCAATTGGTTCAAATCAATATCGATTTACTTTTGGCGCAGCGGCTTTCCCGGGTAGTGTGGTTTCTTATTATATTGTGGCGCAAGACAATAATGCAACACCCAATGTAACCTGTTTCCCATCTACAGGAGCAACTGGATTAACGGCTAATCCTCCCGCAGCCACAACTCCGCCTACGAATCCTAATTATTACGTATTTCAGGCCTTACTCGAACCAAGGGTCTATGACGTTGGCGTTGGAAAAGAGTTTGCAACCATATCAGATGCCGTCAATGCCTATAATAGTTCTTGTTTGAATGGTCCCGTTACTTTTTCATTAACAGATGCATCCTATGGGGCAGCTGAAACTTTTCCAATCATCATTTCAAATATACAAGCTAGCTCATTTAATACCCTCACCATCAAAACAGATACGGGTATAACGGCAACCATTACCGGTAGTTCTGCTGAAGCCATTTTTAAATTGAATGGTGCAGATTACGTAACCATAGACGGGTCAAATTCAGCTGCTGCAACCAGGAATTTGACCATCACCAATACCAATACAGTTGGGATCAATGCCGTTGTTTTTTGGTTGGCCAGTTTTAGCACTACAAATGGAGCAAACAACAACATCATCAAAAATTGTACAATAGTAGGAGCTTCCTCTGCCACAACATTTGCAGGTATTGCGTCTGCAAGTGGCGTTTTGGTGAGTAGTCCAGCTGATGCACCCAATGCCAACAATACCTTTACCAATAATAGTATCAATACAACCAATCATGGTATTTATATCAATGGTGCTATTGCTGGAGAAAGCAACAATACCATCAATACCAATTTGATTGGTTCAACAATTGCGACAAAAAAAATAGGATACAGAGCTGTGTTTGTTGCCAATCAAGCCAATATCATCATTAGCGGAAATACCATAGCCGGAGTAAGTAGTACATTTTATTCAGGTGCGGAACCCGATGCATCGGGAGGGATTTTTGTAAGTGGTGTAAATGCTGCGGGAGTAATTTCTCAAAACACCATTTCAGATATCAAAAATACCAACACAACTGGTGCACCTAGTTATGGCATAGCGCTACAAACATCCACCAACAATACAGGCTTAAAATTATACAACAACTTTATCTACAATGTTTCTGCCTATGGTAAAGGCAGTGCTGCTATTGATAATGGGATGGGGTTGGCGATCATATCTGGCGGAGGCTATGGCATTTATTTCAATTCCATTCATTTGGGTACCAACCAAAGTGTTGCCGGAATAACTGCCGATTTATTTATAGGTCCTTCTGCATCTGCAGGAAACGACATCAGAAACAATATTTTCTCTAATCGATTGACAAGTGGTTCTCGATATGCAGTTTACAATGTGCTTACTACGGCCGTTTTTAGTTTTATCAATTACAACGATTATTATTCTTCTGGAGCTGTTGGTTATTTAGGTGAAGTAATTCCCACATTAGCCGCATGGCAAGCTGTAACCTTATCTGATGGAAACTCGGTGAACACCAATCCCTTATTTGTTGATGCAACATTAGGAAATTTACATTTGCAGGATGCCTCACCGTTAAATAACCAAGCCGTTGCTATTACGGGCATTACAACAGATTACGATTTGGCAGTGCGCGCAACACCTACAGATATTGGTGCCGATGATTTCACACCTCCTGCTTGTGCGGGTAGTGTGGGAGGTACGGTTGCTAATGCAACATCTTCCATACTTTGTGTATCTGGTCAAGTGGTATTATCATGTACAGGCTTTACCACAGGAACGGGCATGACGTATCAATGGGAAAGTTCACTTGATGGAACAACAAACTGGACAGCTATTACAGGTGAAACCAATCCGGCTAATTTGAATACGCCTACCATATTTGTTACCACTTATTATAGACTGAAAGTTGTATGTAATGCTGGCGTAGCTGGATATTCAAATACATTTAATGTAACAGTTAAGAATCCTACAATTACAAGTACTACCCCTGCTTCGAGATGCGGTAACGGTGTACTAACGATATCGGCTACCCCAAATGCAGGTACAACCATTCAATGGTTTTTGAAT
>CAIQHJ010000073.1 GCA_903871575.1 uncultured Bacteroidota bacterium | reverse complement strand
CCAATCCTGTTGCATACATATATGCAACCAATGGAACCCATACAATCATCGTTCCCACCAATGGAAAAAATGCAAACACTCCAGTAAAAAATCCCCACAAAAACCAATCCTCTACCCCAAATATCCAATACCCAATTGCTCCAAAAAATCCTTGTACAATACAAATTAATGGTATACCCAACGCATTGGCTCTAATCAAAATCCTGGTTTCTGCCGCCAACAATTTGATGTCTTCTGTTTTCAATGGTATAACCTTGCTTAAATACAATTCCAACTTTCTGCCACCAATCAGCATATAATAATAGATGAAAAACATCATCAACAAATTCGTCAGCATCACTGCCGTATTGTTAATCAATTGCGGAATCAGCATCGATATTTTTTCAGCAATAGACTTCGCATTTTCATCGTTAAACAATGAAATATTGGTCTGCGCTTTTATCTTGGTTTCAATAATTTCAAGCCCCTTAATAATCTCATCTTTCTGATCGGTGATTCCAGCAATTTTAGGCGCCAACAATTCTATGATGCAATACACTGGAATTGCAATCAACACACAAAACGCAATGATCATCAACATCGCAACCAATCCTTTTTTCCATTTGTAATGGTCTACCATTTTAAAAAAAAGTCCACGACTCAAAATATACAATGTAATACCTCCCAAAAATCCGGGAATAAAAACAACCAATTCCGCTGTCAACAACACAGCAATAGCAATAATGATAATTAACAATAAAACTTGTGTAAAACGATTGTTGAAGACTTGATTTGTCATGTGAAGTATTTAATCTTTCCAAACCGAATTACCTTCACTGCAATTGGCACAAATATCAATGTGCTTTCGCCCTTTCAGCAACTCGGTGCGAAATTGTTTATAATTGCTGTTGTGCCATATCTCTGTAAATTTTTCTTTTTTTATGTTCCCCAATTGATGCATCGCATCTTTATCAAAACAACAAGGCACAACCAATCCATCCCAAGTTATGACATTTGCATGCCATAATTTCCAACATTTATTGGCCATTTTGTTTTTTGGCTGATAACGCCCATCTTCCATTTTTTTATACCGACTATATTTATCTGCCGTCGGAATCAACTGATTTGGATCTTTTTCATAATCATATACCTGTGCAGTTTTGAACCGAACTTCATCTACCCCCATTTCTGTTGCCAATTGCTTTATCGCTTCTATTTGATGTTCATTGGGCTTCACCACTAAAAATTGAAAAAATATAAACGGCGTTTTGCTGTTGAGTTGCTTTTTCCATTTCACAATGTTTTTCGTGCCTGCCATCACTTTTTCCAAATTACCGCCTACTCGATATTGCGTATACACTTCTTGGGTAGTGCCATCTATCGAAATAATCAATCTATCTAAACCACTCTCCACTGTTTTTTTAGCCGCCTCATCGGTAAGATAATGCGCATTGGTAGAAGTGGCAGTGTAAATTTTTTTTTGCGAAGCATACTTAACCATTTCCAAAAAATCTGGATTCAAGTAAGGCTCTCCCTGAAAATAAAAAATCAAATACAACAAGTGCTGATGGATATCATCGATGGTTTCTGTGAAAAAATCTTTTTGCAACATGCCTGTTGGTCGGGAAAATGATCGAAGTCCACTTGGGCATTCGGGACATCTTAAATTGCAACTCGTTGTGGGTTCAAATGAAATGGAAATCGGAAGCCCCCACTGTGTAGGCTTCCCCGTTATTTGGGTGAGTTGAAAGCTGATATACACTTTGAATGCGTTCCATGCCCTCTTCAAAGTTAGCTTACTTAATAAGTTGATTGAATCATTATAATTAAACGCTGGCATCAAACAAAATTAGCAGTATTTCTGTATACCGCTACAACTTTGATGCTTGCAGTTCAGAAAGCCTTGCTCCTAACTGATTTCGCTGTCTGTAAATTGATAATGACAGGTTGAATTTCTTTTGAAATGATTACCAAATATTTATTATTGGTTTGATATTTTTGTTTAATTTAGACAGATGTCCATGGAAGATGAAACAAGAGATTTTTTGGTGTTGATAATGAACACAATATCCAAAGTCTTGCTATGGATGATGATCAACGTATTTGTG
>CAIQHJ010000072.1 GCA_903871575.1 uncultured Bacteroidota bacterium | reverse complement strand
ATATTCCGCAGCGTCCTAGATGGGTTGATGGCAGCGGCTTGAGTCGCTACAATTTATTTTCTCCAAATGATTTGGTGTATATCATCAATAAAATTCAAATTGAGTTTGGTGAAGAAAGACTCAAAAGCATTTTACCCACTGGTGGTATTGGCACATTGAAAAATTATTTCAACGCCGATAGCAGTTTTATTTATGCAAAGACAGGGTCCTTAAGCAACAATTATAGTTTGTGTGGTTTATTAACAACCAAAAAAAACAAGCCATTGATTTTTGCTGTGATGTTGAACAATTATGTAGGATCTTCAAAGGGAATAAGAAAATTGATAGCGGCCTATCTACACGAATTGCGAGAAAAAAATTAATGGAGGGCGACTGTTAATTGTAGCATTTTTTATGCATTAATCCAGGCTACCGTACCAAAATCAAATTTTCTTTGTTCGCTGTCGAAGGTAATTAAGCGGCCTTCTTTTTCAACGCCAATAATTTTTGTAGTGCGCAAATCTTCGGCTGTTTGCAGCAGTACGTTTTCCCCTTTTTTGAACAAATGTTGGTTGTAGTTTTCTATAATTTGATTGGCATCCAATGCAGTTATTTTATCAAACAGCTGCACCAATTGCATATGAAGCCTGCGCGCCAACTCCACCGAATCATGCTCCTCACCTGTAACTAGTTTAATTGATATCGCCTGGCCAATCCGCTCTGCAAATTCCAACTGGTTTACATTTACGCCAATACCAACCACCGACCAATTCCAGTTGTTTCCCCTAAAATTATTCTCAATTAAGATGCCGGCTGACTTTCTGTCACGAATATAGATATCATTGGGCCATTTGATGGCTACCGGTTCCTGTATTAAATCGCCTAAAAATTGGCGAACGACCAAAGCTACCATTGCATTAAAAACAAAAGGAAATGCATCAAAATGGGAAGCTTGCTTTAAAATTACACTCAAAAGGACGTTTTCACCCGCATTGCTTTCCCATGTTTTACCTCTTTGTCCCTTACCCATCAATTGCGAATTGGCAAACACTGCATCGCCGTGACAAGCCAATCCTTCATGAACCCTTTGCATGGCATAGTTGTTGGTACTATCCACGCTATCGAGTTGGATAAAATTTAAGTATGGTTTCATAATCAATCAAATGACAAAGAAATAGTACTTTTGAAAAAGGTTATCAGCTAAAGTATTTTAATGACAACCGCGCATGGTACCATCCCGTGTTTAATCCTAAATAAAAACAAAATAGTTTGAGCAATTTAAATCTTTTAGACAGCAGAAAAAAAAGTCCAACCAGAATTACCCGAAACAGTAAAATTTTCAAGGCCATCATCAACGCCATACAGGACAAAAAAGGCGAGGCCATCATTAGCATGGATTTGAAAAATATACCCGAAGCTGTTGCCGATTTTTTTATCATTTGCGAAGCATCCAACAACAACCAACTCCGCGCCATCGCCGATAACATTGAAAAAGAGGTCAAAGAAAAATGCGATGAATCTCCATACAAACATGAAGGTCGCCAAGCAGAGCAATGGATCTTGATCGATTATGTAAATATCGTCATTCATGTAATGCTCCCCGAGCCACGAAAATTTTATCAACTAGAAGAACTCTGGAGTGATGCCATCACGGTAGAGCACCTCAGCTAATTTTACCCTATATCAAAGTACAACGGAAATCAAATTATGAGTCAAGAAAATAACAAAAACAATCCGGGAAAGCTGTCGCCCTTAAATGAGGATCCCAAAAAGAAAAACAAGTTCAGTATTTATTGGGTGTACGGCATTATTTTGGCAATACTCCTCTCCTGGAATATGTTCAGAACCGTGAGCAGTGCTGGTGTTGAAACCGATCAACAACGTTTTTACGAAATGTTGAAGCAAGGTGATGTAGAAGAAATCAAAACCATCAGAAACAAAAAACTCGTTCGTGTTTTTTTAAATGTAGACAGTTTAAAAAACAAGCCTGCTTTGTATAGCCAGCTATTGAATGATAAAATGGATCCCAAAAAATACGACGCAGCGAAGAAAATTTTGGCTCCTAACCCACAGGTATTTTTTAGCATTATTGATGATAAAACCTTTGCCAAACAACTCGATGATTTTTGCGCAAAAAACAACATCAAACAACCATCCGATAAGCCCGAAAATGAAGGCGAAGTATTTAGCCAATTGCTGAGCACGTTGTTGCCCATTTTATTGATCGGATTTATTTTTGTGATGATGATGCGTAAGGTTGGTCCGGGTGCAGGCGGTGGCGCTGGTGGCATTTTCAATATCGGAAAATCCAAAGCCACTTTGTTTGAAAAAGGTACAAAAGTAAACATCAATTTTGGCGATGTGGCTGGCTTAGATGAAGCCAAAGTAGAGGTAATGGAAATTGTAGACTTCCTAAAAAATCCCAAAAAATATACTGCTCTTGGTGGTAAAATTCCAAAAGGAGCTTTGTTGGTTGGTCCTCCCGGAACCGGAAAAACATTGTTGGCAAAAGCAGTTGCCGGCGAAGCGCAAGTGCCATTCTTTAGTTTAAGTGGAAGTGATTTCGTAGAAATGTTTGTAGGCGTAGGTGCCAGTCGGGTGCGAGATTTGTTTAAACAAGCACGCGAAAAAGCACCATGTATTATTTTTATTGATGAGATTGATGCCATCGGTCGCGCTAGAGGTAAAAACGTGATGATGAGCAACGATGAAAGAGAAAATACCTTAAACCAATTGCTGGTTGAAATGGATGGATTTGGAACCGATTTGGGCATCATCATTCTTGCCGCAACAAATCGCCCCGATGTATTGGACAGCGCCTTGCTCAGACCCGGCCGTTTCGATCGCCAAATCAGTATCGACAGACCCGATTTGGTTGGTCGCGAAGCCATATTCAAAGTGCATCTTGCACCCATCAAAACTTCTCAAAAACTCGACATTCATAAACTTGCCGAGCAAACACCTGGTTTCGCAGGTGCAGATATTGCCAACGTTTGCAACGAAGCCGCACTAATTGCTGCCAGAAAAAACAAAGAAGCAGTTGATATGAGCGACTTCCAAGATGCCATCGATAGAGTAATTGGCGGCTTGGAGAAGAAAAATAAAATCATCTCTCCAGAAGAAAAAGAAATCATCGCTTACCACGAAGCAGGTCATGCTATTTGTGGCTGGTATCTCGAACATGCCTATCCGTTATTAAAAGTAACCATCGTTCCAAGAGGTACAGCTGCATTGGGTTACGCACAATATACACCCAAAGAACAATACCTCTACAATACCGACCAGCTTGTTGATCAAATTTGCATGACGTTGGGTGGAAGAGCCAGCGAAGAAATTTTCTTTGGAAAAATCAGTACCGGCGCGAGCAACGACCTACAACAAATAACCAAAATTGCTTACAGCATGGTTACCGTTTATGGGATGAATGACAAAGTGGGAAACATCAGCTATTATGACCCTTCCCAAGAAAATTATTTTACCAAACCTTACAGCGAAGAAACAGGTAAAATGATTGATCAAGAGGTACGCAAACTCATAGATGATGCTTACATCAAGACTAAAAAATTACTTACCGATAAAAAAGCGGAAGTAGAAAAACTAGCCAAAGAATTGCTCATCAAAGAAGTACTTTTCAAAAGTGATTTGGAAGCCCTTATTGGCAAACGTCCTTTTGAGGAAAAGAAACTGTTAGACGTGGAAGAACCTACGGTTACAGCAACTTCAGAGGAGTCGCCTTCAGCACCCAACTCCAACACGCCCGAAAATCTGGCATAAATGGTTTACAATGGCTACAACATCGGCTAAAGAAAATATACTTAAAAAAATTCGGCAGGCACTGAGCAATCCAGTGCCTTTGCCATTTTCACAAAGCGAGGGCACCCAATCTGTTTTTCATCAATCAACTGAAGACAATGCCATCGACTTTGCAGAATCATTTGGCACCTTACAAGGAAAATTTGTTTACTGTCCCAACCAAGAAGAACTCATCAGTCAGTTGTCGAATCTGATTCAATTGCGTCAATGGACCAATATATATTGCCAGGAAACCAATTTCTTACCCATTCTAAACAGTTTAAACATAAAACCACATGATACATTGGCTACCTGTGATGTTTCTATTACGGGATGCGAATTTTTAGTGGCCAGAACCGGTACCATCGTCATGAGCAGCGCACAGGAAAGCGGAAGAACAACCAGTGTTTATGCCCCAATTCATATTTGCATCGCCTTTGGAAACCAATTGGGTTACGACCTCAAAGACGCTTTACATTTTATTAAAGCAAAATATTCGAATAATATACCATCTTTGATAACCTTTGCCAGCGGTCCCAGTAGAACGGCAGACATCGAAAAAACCCTGGTAACCGGTGTGCATGGGCCAAAAGAAGTCTATTGTTTTTTGGTAGATTTGTAATCCATCGCTGAACAACTGCTTGTTTGGGGATACATTTTTCATTACCTACTTTATAAAATATGGATTCGATATATCAAATTTTCGTTTATGGTTCATTGAGAAGTGGATTTAGAAATCCAGCATATCAATACCTGGCCAATTATTTTACTTTGTTGGGCGAAGCAGTTGTGCAGGGAAAGTTTTATCACAATGGTCACTACCCAGTTGCCTTTGCATCAACGGAAGATGCTTACATCACCGGTGAATTGTACGAAGCTCGTTCTGTTGAAGGTTTTAATTGGGCCATCATTCAATTGGATGATTATGAAGGACTGAATGTAGAACAAGGGGAAACACCACTCTACACCCGTAAAATTGTGGAAGTATACAAAGACGGACAAAAATCTTTGGCTTGGATTTACTGGTATAATCAAACAGTTGACGGAATGGACGAAATAAAAACTGGCGACATCATGAAATATTTACAAGACCAAAACAAGCCCCATCATTCTTGACCCCAGCAAAAAAAATATATTTCTTATCCGACTTTCATCTAGGTGCGCCCAATGCGGCCATCAGTTTAGAGAGAGAAAAACGTATTGTTGCATTTTTAGACGAAATCAAAGACAGCGCAGCATGCATTTTTATTGTAGGTGATTTATTCGATTTCTGGTTTGAATATAAAGAAGTCGTTCCCAAAGGATATGTGCGAATTTTAGGAAAGTTGGCAGAAATAACCGATGCCGGCACACCCATTCATTTCTTTGTGGGCAATCATGATATGTGGATGAAAGATTACTTTCAAAAAGAATTGAACATCCCTGTTTTTTTTGAACCCGTTACGTATCAATTCAACAACAAAGAATTTTTGATTGGGCATGGCGATGGTTTGGGACCTGGTGATCATGGATATAAATTTTTAAAAAAAATATTTAGAAGCAAAGTTTGTCAGTTTTTGTTTGGAATCATTCCCCCTTCGATTGGCATCGGTTTAGCCAATTATTTTAGTCGAAAAAGCAGGGCCAAAACTGGCCACAACGACCAGGTTTTTGAAGGAGAAGAAAAAGAATGGTTGGTAACGTATTGCAAGGAAAAGCTTGTGCATCAACATGTAGACTATTTTATTTTTGGACACCGCCATTTGCCGTTGGATATTCAATTAAACAACAACAGCAAATATGTCAACTTAGGCGATTGGATCAAATACAATAGCTATGCTGTTTTTGATGGAGAAACATTACAATTAAAATATTACAATCCCGCCAATTGAAAATTTTTACTTTCATACTTGTTGGCATTTTCGCTGTGTATTTTAGCAGCGCTCAAAACATAGATTCCAAAGCTGTTCCTTCATTTCATTTTCAAAAAAAAATCAATGGGCAATTCAGTTCCTGCCATGTAGATGCGTTGGGGTTTTTGTATTTAATGCGCAACAATCAACTCATAAAATTTAACCCGGCTGGCGACAGTATTGCTGCGTTTAATGATGTGTATCAATATGGAACGCCCAGTTATATTGATGTTTCCAATCCGCTCAAAAATTTGGTATTGTATCAATCCTATGGAATCATCACTACTTTAGACAGGGCATTAAATATCCGCAATAACATATCCTTAAAATCAGTAGGATTGCTACAAGTAAATGCTGCTGCTGTTTCTTATGACAATCAAATTTGGGTGTTTGATGAACAAAATTTTTTAATAAAGAAAATAGACGAAAGGGGAAACATACTGCTGACTTCCGCTGATGTGAGAATGCTCACGTCGGATGCACCAACGGCTACCTCCATCATTGCCAATCAACAACAGTTGTTTTTGTATGATGAGAACAAAGGCTTGTTTATTTTCGACTTGTTTGGCGGTTACAAAAAAACAATTGTCATGACACATTGGAAAGGAATCTCTTTATACAACAACGCCATATTTGGTTTGCGAGATGGGCAATTGATGGTGCTCGATTTGAACGCACCTTTCGAACAAAGCATTCCTTTACCGGTTTCCAATCTTCCAATTATTTCAGTATCTGTTGCCAATAGAAATTGTTACATCTTAACAAAAGATGGCCTTTCTATTTATCAGATGGATTAATTAATTTTAAATCATGAATTTTTTGGACCAAATTTTTTTAGACAATCCTGTTCGCAATTGGCTGATTGTAGCCATCATCATTTTAATCGTGGCCGTTGGGAAGCGTTTTTTATCAAGATACATTGCAGCATTGTTATTCATTCCCATTCAAAAAAAATGGAAGTCTGTTGAGAAAATTGTTTTTGTAGACTTGGTTTTTAAGCCTTTGGGCATTTTTCTCGCCGTGTTTGTTTCGTTTTTTGTTATCAGCACGCTTCAATATCCGATTGTATTAAAATTTGCAATTGGTGAATATGCGTTTCATGAGTTGTTGCTTATTTTTTCGAAATGTGTCATCATTGTTTATTTTATTGCCTTTGCGCGTAGATGCATCGACTTCATCGCCATCGTTTTAGAAATCAATGCCAAGTCAAATAAAGATAAGCGCGACGATCAACTCATTGTGTTTTTTCGTGACTTTATCAAAGCCATTTTATACATCATTGGCGGCTTATTGATTTTAAAATTGGCGTTTAAAGTTAATGTAGGCGCCGTGCTCACCGGCTTGAGTATTGTTGGTGCAGCATTGGCATTGGCGGCTAAAGAAAGCATTGAAAATCTAATTGCTTCGTTTATCATTTTTTTCGACAAACCCTTTTTTACTGGAGATGTAGTTAAAGTCAACAACCAAACAAATACGGCAGGCACCATAGAACAAATTGGATTGAGAAGTACACGCATCAGAACAAACGACCACACGTTGATAACTGTTCCCAACAAACAAATGGTAGATAGTGTGTTAGATAATTGGAGTATGAGAGATGCCCGAAGAGCAGAAATTAAAATTGAGCTAGACATCAGCAGCCCTTCTGCAACCATGCTGCTTTTTATAGAAGAAATAAAATCCTATTTGGATAATACAAAACCAATAATTGTTCGACATGCAGTTTTTGTAACAGATTACACGAAAAGTAGCATTGTTGTTACGGTTGAATTTTTTACACCGCCGGTTGCGCTGGAAGAATTACAAGCAATAAAACAACAATTTCTTTTTTATTTGAAGGAAGCGTTGGGAAAGCATCAACTAAAATTGGCAACGGCTGGCCACGATATCAATATTTTCAACAGCGAAGCGGGTTTCGGAATGCCCAATATTGACACTCAGATTATTTGATAAAAGACATCAACTCAGTATCCCAACTTCCAGTTTTACCATATTCTACTAAACGTCCTACTTCTTGTCCGTCTTTCATAACGATGATGGTAGGAACGCGGGTAATTTGAAAAGCTTCGGCAACATTACCTATGGTTTTTTTGTTTCGATCGACGCCAAAAAAAGTGATGGTAGAATCAGCGATACCTACTTTTTCTTGTAATTTAAAAAATCTAGATAAGATGAATTGGGTATCATCGCACCAAGTTCCGCCAAACAAAATGAAATGAATATTTGATTTGGCTTTTTCAAACCCATTCAGCATTTCTGTTGAAATATTGTATGACGATTGATTGTAGACATACCAATTGAAACTGGGTTCGTTCATCAAGGTATATTTATTGATTATTCCTTTGTATACCAATTGGCCTGGTGTGTGATCGTCGGGAGTTATGGTGTAGGGTGTTTGAGCGGTTGCAGCAATAGAAAAAAAACAAGAGAAAAAAATGAAGAGTAGTTTATTTGTGCTCATATTATAAACCGGCTTTTAATTCATGTAAAAATCCACGAAGGTTTTTGAGTGATTCAATCATTTCAAATTTCTTTTCGGCATTTTTACCTTTTTTTAAAAATTCTTTTGCGCCTTCGATGGTGTATTTTCTTTCTCTAAGTAAATGATGAATCAGTTTGAGGTTTTTGATGTCTTCGGGGCGAAAGAGTCTATCCCCTTTTCCGTTTTTTTTGGGTTTCAAAATATCAAATTCATTTTCCCAAAAACGAATTAAAGAATGATTGACTTTAAACATTTCGGATACCAATCCGATGCTGTAATATCTTTTAGAAAACAATGCTTCATCGTTTGGAATGTCTATCAATTCTACAGATGCAGACATGTCGCTAATTTTCATTCGGCCTCTGGTAGATTTTCTTTTTTCTGTTGATGTTGCATTTTTTGCCACCACGATGGGCTCTACTACAATGGCAGGAGTTGGTGCTACATCAATTTCGATGGGCTCTTCCTGAACAGCAAATACTTGCTTGGGCGGTGTAAGTTTTTCTACCGGCTTTTCTTCTGCTTCTGGTAAAAAATCAAAATTGAATGCAATTTGTTTGAGTGCCATATGCTACACAGTTGTTAGATAAATAAAGTTAGTCAAAACTTTTTGCACTTCCATTGGCGGCAAATTTTAAAAGTCGATCGTATTGTTCTGCATTGAGGTCGTTATAAAAAAAGTAAACTGGGTCAACTTCTCGACCATTGATGTGTACTTCATAATGACAATGAGGACCGGTACTTTTTCCTGTACTGCCCACCCATCCAATCACTTGCCCTCTGCTGATTCGTTGGCCGGGTCGAACTTTTATTCTAACCATATGACCATAAAGGGTTTCGTAACCATATCCATGATTGATAACCACATGGTTGCCATAGCCACTGCTGGATGAGCCGGCCACTTTTACGGTGCCATTTCCGGTTGCATAAATGGGTGTGCCTTGAGGTGCTGTAAAATCGAGCCCTTTGTGCATTTTAGGTGTGCCGTACACAGGGTCGATGCGCATTCCATAACCGCTGGCAATGCGATTCAATTGCTTGTTGCTCACAGGCTGTATAGCAGGAATACTGGCCAATTTAACATCCTGGTTTTTTATTAAGCCTGCAATAGCATCATAACTTTTCATTTGAAAGGCAACCCTTAAACTGATGTTGTTTAATTGCTTTGCAATGTCATTGCCCAATTCAAAATCATCCATTTCTTTTATCTTCTCAATTTCTTTTTGTTGATCGATTATCTTAGCACGGGCGCTATCTGGAACAGGATTGGCTTCAAAAATAGACCGATATACTTCGTTGTCTCTTTTTTCTAATACGGCCATTTGTTGTTGCAGCATTTTCACTTTTTCACTTACCTGGTTGTAATTTTCCTTTAACATCTCATACTTTCTGTTGGATTCGATGTCTTTGGGTTTGGGTAGAAATTTCAGGTACAAGTATATCACTACAGTAGAGGCTACAATCAAGCCAGATAAAAATCCGAATAGCCGCAAGAGTTTTACGCGCAATGGCGTAATCAACTTCTCATATCGAAGCGTATGGGTGTTATAAAAATATTTTATTTTTTTCATTGTACTTAAAACCAACCATGTGTCATTAAATACTCATGGTTAATCATTAAATTGCAGCCATAAAATTTGGCTGTATTTTTTTTATTGTTTACAAATATAGCCCCATAATTCTCAATTAGCAACGCATTCAAACAGCATTCATATGATGACGGCATCGGAGATTAGACAACATTTTCTTGATTTTTTCAAATCAAAAGGACACACCATTGTTCCATCTGCACCCATTGTAATAAAAAACGACCCTACGCTTTTGTTTACCAATGCAGGTATGAACCAGTTCAAAGATTATTTTTTGGGCAATAAAAAAGCACCATCCCCACGAATTGCAGATACACAAAAATGCTTGCGGGTGAGTGGCAAACACAACGATTTAGAAGAAGTAGGCGTTGATACTTACCACCATACTATGTTTGAAATGCTGGGCAACTGGAGTTTTGGCGATTATTTCAAACCAGAGGCGATTGCATGGAGCTGGGAATTGCTAACCGATGTGTTTAAACTAGAAAAAGACCGGTTGTATGTTACGGTTTTTGAAGGCGATCAAAGAGAAAATATACCTTCATCTAATATCGCATTAGAAGAATGGAAAAAAATTGTTGCAGAAGATCGCATCATTTATGGCAATAAAAAAGACAATTTCTGGGAAATGGGCGACACTGGTCCTTGTGGTCCTTGTTCTGAAATACATGTCGATTGTCGTTCGGAGGAAGAAAGAACAGCCATCCCCGGTAGAGATTTGGTAAACAAAGATCATCCGCAGGTAATCGAAATCTGGAACAATGTTTTCATACAATACAATAGAAAAAAAGACGGCACACTAGAACCTTTGCCCGAAAAACATGTGGATACCGGAATGGGATTTGAGCGTTTGGTAAGGGTATTGCAAAACAAACAAAGCAACTACGATACCGATGTGTTTTCTGGCACCATACAAGAAGTTGAAAAAATTACCGGCAAAACTTACCATGCAAAAGACGACAAGGAAAGTGTGGCTTTTCGCGTGTTAGCAGATCATATCCGTGCCATATCTTTTACCATAGCAGATGGTCAATTGCCTTCGAATACAGGTGCTGGTTATGTGATTAGAAGAATATTAAGAAGAGCTGTTCGCTATTATTATTCTTACCTCGATTATAAGCAGCCATTGTTGTTTCAATTGCTGCCCATCATTGCAAAACAATTTGAGCATGTTTTTCCAGAATTGATACAACAACAAGATTTTGTTGGCAAAGTAATCAAAGAAGAAGAAGAAGCGTTTTTAAGAACATTGGATAAAGGATTGAAAAAAATTGATGCCGTAATGTTGCAATCAACATCCAGCGATCAACAAATCATCAGCGGTGCCGATGCCTTTGAGTTGTTGGATACTTATGGTTTCCCAATCGATTTAACCATTCTCATTGCACAAGAAAACAATTTGTCGGTTGATGAAGTTGGCTTTGAAAGAGAAATGCAAATTCAAAAAGACAGGAGTCGTGCGGCAACCACATTGGATAGAGAAGATTGGCAATTGGTAAATGATGGCAATCAAAATAATTTCTGTGGATACGAATCATTGCAAACCCAAACCAAAATATTAAGGTACAGAAAGGTAACCGGTAAAGGCAAAGCACTGTTTCAAATTGTGTTGGAAAACACCCCGTTTTATGCAGAAAGTGGCGGACAAGTTGGCGATACGGGTATGTTAACGCTTGCCAACAACACCATCCAAATTATTGATACCAAAAAAGAAAATGACCTCATCATACATTTTGCAATGGAGCTTCCTACCGATTTAACCGGCCCGGTTGTAGCCACTGTAGATGCCGATAGAAGAAAAGAAATCAGCATTCACCACAGCGTTACGCACTTAATGCACGCTGCACTCAGATCGGTTTTGGGTACACATGTTGCTCAAAAAGGAAGCATGGTAAATGACGAACAACTTCGCTTCGACTTCTCTCATTTTTCAAAAGTTACAGATGAAGAAATTGAAAAAGTTGAAGCACTGGTGAATCAAAAAATAAGAGAGAACATTCCTGTGGTGATTAAGTCTATGACGAAAGATGAGGCGATTGGATTGGGCGCAATGGCTTTGTTTGGAGAGAAATATGGTGATACCGTTAGGGTAGTTATTATGGACCCAGCTTATTCCATTGAACTGTGTGGCGGTACGCATGTTGGTACAACTGGTGAGATGGGCTATTTTAAAATCATACATGAATCAGCTGTTGCCGCAGGTGTAAGAAGAATTGAAGCCATCTCTGGTAACGCGGCACAAGCTTTTATTAGCCATCAAGTTGCTCAGATTGCTGCTATCAAAGACTTGTTGAAAAATCCAAAAGACATTCAAAAAGCCATTGAAAATTTACTTGCAGAAAATTCAAGTTTGTCCAAAAGAATTGAATCGCTCGAAGCTAGACAGTTGGTAATCATCAGAAATGAATTGTTGCAAAAAGACAGCATCATCAACAACATTACATTTATTGGTGAGGTTGTGGAAGTTCCTAGCGCAGATGCTTTGAAAAAATTATGTGCCGACTTAAAACATCATCTACACGACCATGTAATTGTGTTGTGCAGCAATATCGGCGGTAAGGCAAATGTAGCCATTGGTATCAGCGAAACCGTAACAGCAGCCAAACAATTGGATGCCAATAAAATCATCAAAGAAATTGTAGGCCCCATGATCGTAGGCGGTGGCGGTGGTCAAAAAAATCTTGCCACAGCTGGCGGTCAAGATGTTTCCAAATCCAAAGAGGTGATAGAAAAAATAAAACAACTCATCAATTAATTATTAAACTAAAAAAAATCTAATGAAAAAATTGATTTCAATATTAACCGCCTCGATGATGGTATTTTTCCTAGCAGGCTGTACGAAAGATTGTGAAAGCGATGTCATTAGAAATTACAATATTGGTGGACTTTTCTCCATAACCGGCAATTGGTCTTCGCTGGGTATTCCTTCGCAAGAAGCCATGAGATTGGGTTTGATAGACGTGAATGCATATCTCGAAGATCGTGGTTCAAATGTACGATTTACAACAACATTGAGCGATACACAGCTTGACACATCGCTGGCAAAATCGGCTATTGAACGCGCTTTCACCGAGTACGGCATTCGGTTCATCATTGGCCCGCAATCAAGTGCAGAATTGGCGGCGATTAAAGATTATGCAAATGCAAATAAAATTCTAGTCGTAAGCCAAGGAAGCACGGCCTCTAGTTTAGCTATCGCAAATGATGCGATTTTTAGATTTTGTCCGGGTGATGGTGTAGAAGGTAACGCTATGGCACAAACGATGTTTGCAAGCGGAAAAAGCGTAGTGATATCACTTGCCAGAAGCGATGCGGGAAATAGAGGGTTACAACAATCTGTTGGCAATGCTTTTGCAGCGTTTGGCGGTCAGGTAGAAGCGCTCAACTCCTACTCAACAACCAATACAGACTTCTCTGTTGTATTGGCACAATTAAAAGCGAAAATTTTACAGTATACATCAACTGTTGGTTCCGATGGCATTGCAGTGTATTTGGCCTCCTTCGATGAAGCGAAAATATTGTTTGAACAAGCATCAACAGATCCAATTTTTTCTACAGTGAAGTGGTATGGGGGAGACGGCATCGTATTAAGCAATGTGTTGTTAAGCAGCAATATCGCTTGTGCTTTTGCCGCCAGCACACAATTCTTTGCTCCAAATTTTGGTTTGCCATTAACACCCAACCCTCAATTGGCAAACATTGCCGCTAGCATCAACACCAATACCGGAATTGAACCAGATGCTTATGCTTTGTCGGTATATGATATCATGTGGGTATTGGCAAAAACAATAGCCAATCATCCCAATTCAATGGATGATTTCAGCAAATTAAAAACAGCATTCGTTTCAGAAGCGAATCAACATTATGGCATTACAGGACCAGTTGTTTTAAATGCCAATGGAGACAGAAGCACCGGGTCTTTCGATTATTATGGCATCGTATTGGAAGCTGGCACATATAGATGGAAGCTGGTAGGAAAATCATTGTAAATTTTTTTTCATTATAAACAGCTCGAATGTTTTCAATTGTTATTCCATTATACAATAAAGCACATACCATTGAACATACATTAAACAGTGTTTTGCAACAAACTTTCCAAGCGTTTGAAGTTGTGATTGTAGATGATGGTTCAACTGATAATGGCGTTGCAATTATTCAACAACAATTTTCCGATAATAGAATTCGCATTGTACAACAAGTCAACCAAGGTGTTAGTGCAGCCAGAAACAATGGTGTGAAAGCAGCACATTATGAGCATATTGCTTTTTTAGATGGTGACGATGAATTGATGCCAGATTATTTGTTGACAATGAAATCATGTATTGAGCAATATCCGCATTCAGGTATGTATTGCGCTGCTGGTATAATTAGAGAAAAAGACGGGACAGAACATTTGCGATTTTCATCAAAATTTAAAAACAGGTTTCAAGAAATCAATTATTTCGACAACCCTTATTTCTTTACGACTTCAAGTTCTACCATTATTAAGAAAACGGCTTTTGAAAAAACAGATGGATTTCCTGTTGGTATGAAAATTAATGAAGACATTGTTTTCTTTTGCTCGCTGGCTCTCGTTACTACTGTTGTGTATTGTTCTGTTCCATTAAGCGTTTATATCAAAGGCGTTGAAGGCCAAGCAACCAGTACAAATCCCATTATTTATCCTTATGTAATTGAACGAACAAACCGTATTTTTCTCCATTGGCAAAAAACGAATACAGCAAACAAGCAGTATCTCATTTTTACCAAGTATGACATTAGAAATGAAATACAGCAATTTTTAAAACGCAACGATTACAAAGGTTTAGCGTATTTAATGACTAACCTCCATAAAGATTTGATGCATTGTTTTCCTGCTGCAGAATGGAAATTATATAAAACATCATCTCTCCGATTGGCAGCCATTGTATATGGTTATTGCACCAAGCTCATTTGGAAGATGGGCAACTATCCGGTAACGACTTACAAAAAAATGAAATAGACCATTCGCCAAGGATATATTTAGGTGTAACTACTTATCGGGTTTTATTAGAATTACGTGATTTTCGAACAGCACATCCAAAAACTTTCCATTCAAAACAAATGAACTGTATGTTTGTATCAGATAACCAATACCTATAAAAACAACCGAATTGTCCTGTGAAAACCAATTACCTTATCCAATGAAAAAAACCATAGCTTCCGTATCCTCCGTCTGTAGTTAATAATTTTTAATCGAAGCTATACGATAAACCCCGAATCATTTCGGGGTTTATTAATTTAAAAAATGCAGCATTTATTGGTATTATTAGAGAAATTTTAAAATATCGACTGATGTCCTATTATATAAGGAAATAAAGTTTACATTTCTTAAAAAAACAAATTGGGCAATCATCATTTATACGAATTGGTTATTGGTTTGGAAGTGCATGCACAATTGATGACGGAAAGCAAATTATTTTGTGCCGATGCTGCAGCTTATGGTGCAGCGCCCAATACGCAGGTTAGTCCGATTTCATTGGCCCATCCAGGTACATTGCCGAAGCTGAATAAAAAAGCGATAGAACTTGCAGTGAAATTAGGTTTGGCTTTACATTGCGAGATTGAAAAAAACAATTATTTCGCCCGAAAAAATTATTTCTACCCAGACCTTCCAAAGGGTTTTCAAATTAGTCAGCATACCGCTCCAATTTGCAAAAATGGTCTCATCACTATTCAAACAGAAGGAGGCAGTAAAAACATTTTACTCAATCGCATTCATATTGAAGAGGATGCCGGAAAAAGCATACACGATTTGGATGAGCATTCAACCTGCATTGATTTGAACAGATCGGGTGTGGCGCTACTGGAAATCGTTACTGAGCCGGTAATGCACAGTGCAGATGAGGCATATTCATTTTTAACGGAGTTGCGAAAAATTGTTCGTTGGCTCGATGTATGCGATGGCAACATGGAAGAAGGAAGCATGCGTTGCGATGCCAATATTTCCATCCGATTAAAAGGAGATCAAACACTTGGCAAAAGAGTAGAAGTGAAAAATCTCAACAGCATCCGGAATGTAAAAAAAGCCATTGAAATAGAGTTTGATAGATTGGTGCAATTGCAAGAAAACAACCAACCCATTATACAAGAAACCCGGAGTTTTGATGCCGACCATCAAACCACATTCACGCTTCGAAGCAAAGCAGATGCAGACGATTATCGCTATTTTCCGGAGCCAGATTTACCTCCTTTTTTGATAGATGAACAATACATTCAATCTATATTTTCAACACTTCCATTATTGCCCGAAGAAAAAAAAGCATTGTACTGCAAATCGTTGAACTTGACAGCATATGACGCATCACAGATTTGTGCCGAAAAAGAAGATGTGTTGTTTTTTGACGAGCTCATCACCCATACCAATCATTTCAAAACCGCTGCCAATTGGTTTATTGGTCCCATCAAATGCTATTGTCAGGAAAACCAATTGGCTTTGTCGGCATTTCCATTAAGCAAAGAGAAAATAGCGGAATTGATTGCATTGACCGCATTGGGGACCGTGCAATTTAACATCGCATCACAAAAAATATTGCCATTGATGATGGTCAATACGCAAGAAACAGCGATGTCTATTGCCCAGCAACTGAACTTGATTCAAGAGAAAGATGAAATTGCTTTGTCTGCTTGGATAGATGAAGTATTGCAGTCCATGCCAGAAAAAGTAAAAGCATACAAATCAGGGAAAAAAGGATTGATTGGCTTATTTTCGGGAGCGGTAAAAAAAATATCTAATGGAAAAGCCGACATGCAATTGGTGAATGAAATGTTGGAACGATACTTAAATCAATAAAATAATTTGTATGAAAAAACTATTGTCTTTCGTTGTTGGCATCCTTTTTTTGTTGTCTTGTAATCAAAAGCCCAAGGGCGAATTCAGCATCACCGGTGCATTTAAAAATGTAAAGGATCAACACCTGTACTTAGAAAAATTGTCGTTTAGCAATACGCCGCCAGAGGTGGTTGATACGGCAATGCTACAGCAAGGGAAATATACGCTAACCGCTGTTGCTGCTGAGGAAGGTGTGTATAGAATCCGTTTTGAAAAGGAAAAAAATATTTTCATTTTCTTAAATGATGAGTCATCATTGCGATTGGATGCAGACATCAAAACTTTGGACCCATCAATGATTCACGTGCCAAATTCTGCTGGCAATAATTTATTAAAAAATCTATTTACATCAATCTCTAAACGTGCAGAAACCAATGAAGCGGAAGCAAAAGCGTTGGACACTGTTGCACAAGGAAATGCGGATAGCTTAATGGCCATTCGGGAGGAAGGTGCAGCATTGCGACAGGCAGCAGACATGCAATTTTTTATTTCATTTTTAGATAGCTGCAAAGATCCGGTTGTTGCGATGTTTGCTTTTGGAAATGCTGTTTCTCCCAGCAGCCAGTCATTGGAGCAAACGGCCAATAAATTGGTAAAGAAATTCCCCAATCACAAAGGATTAAATGATATGATCAAGGAATATAAAAAATTCCTTGCTGCAAAAACAGAACCAAAAGAACAGAAAACAACCAAGCCAACAATTGGCACAATCGCCCCCGAGTTTTCCATGATGGATGTAGATGGAAAACCCGTTTCGTTAAGTGCGTTTAAAGGACAGTATGTGTTGGTTGATTTTTGGGCGAGCTGGTGTGGTCCATGTAGAGGCGAAAACCCAAATGTTGTAGGAGCATACAACAAATACAAAAACAAAAATTTTACTGTGTTGGGGGTTTCGTTAGATGAAGAAAAAACAAAATGGTTAGAAGCCATAAAAGCAGACAATCTCACGTGGAAACAAATAAGTGATTTGAAGGGTTGGTATTCGCCAGTTGTTGCCCAGTATGGATTTGATGGCATTCCATATAATGTACTCATCGATCCTACAGGTAAAATTATTGCAACCGAATTGAGAGGTTCTGCATTGGAAGCATTTTTAGAGGATACGCTAAAATAATTATGTCAATGGGTTTCCGGTAGGTTCATTGATCAACAGTGATTGTTCTTTGGTATGAATTTTCATGATGTTGATAGCAGAGTGTTTCTTTAGCATATTAAACAAAGCGAACAACAGCGCTGCAGCAAAGATGGAAACCCACCAATCGAATTTTATATCCACCTCATTCAATGGAATGGCTTTGTGTTGTACACTGTAATAATACATCGTAGATACTACTATTGCATTATTCAAAAAATGAGCAATGATATTCACCCAAATGTTTTTTGTTTTGTAATACATCAATCCCAAGACAAAACCCAAGACAGCTCTACTTAAAAATAAATAAATAGAAAGGTGAACCAAACTAAAAAGCAATGCGGTAAAAATGATGCCCAATAATGGAGCTTTCCACCATTTTACCAGCAAGTTTTGCAACGCGCCTCTAAACAATACTTCTTCAAATAAAGCAGGTAAAAAAGCCATCATCACTAAGGCAACAATATAATCGTTGAAGCCATTGAGTCTGCTGATCAACCCAACTTGTTCCATGTATTGCGATTCAAGTTGTTTTGCAACTGTTTCTATGGAAGGATAGGCATGTAAGATTATTTTGGACAAATCTTCTAAGGGCGCAGAACACACATTGGCAAGGAAAATTAAAAGAAAACCAATTGATATTTGAAAAGCGTTGATGTATTTGCTAAACCCAAGCCATATCGTGTTTGTGCCATTACAAATAAAGGAAAACATGCATGCAGGGATAAAAAATGCCATCATGGTACTGAGGAACTGCAGCCACCTGATTGCGTTGATGTGTTGAGGGTTTTTCATGGCTTTCAGCATGGCGGGGCCCATTGATGAAAAGCTTGTACCTGTTGGAACGAGTTGAAATGCGATGATGAATTCTACAACACCTGCTAATATCATTCCTATACCCAATGCGAGGAACAAAATTCCCAATTGCCCAAATCCGTTGTAACCTTTGACACTTCTGTATTGCATAAGCGGTATTTAAAATGTAAATTGCACTGCAATATACAAATTATCTATGCCTCAGATTGGTCATATCCACCTACCAGCATTTCCATTGATACTGGCTCCTATGGAAGATGTAAGCGATCCGCCCTTTAGGTCGGTGTGCAAAGACAATGGCGCCGACTTGATGTTTAGTGAGTTTATCAGCAGCGAGGGTTTGATTAGAGATGCCATGAAAAGCAAACAAAAGCTAGATTTTGAAGAAGAAGAGCGGCCATTTGGCATACAAATTTTTGGAGGAGATGAGGAAGCGATGGCGATGAGTGCCCGCATCTGTGAAACCGTAAACCCCGATTTAGTGGATATCAATTTTGGTTGTCCGGTAAAAAAAGTGGTGAGCAAAGGCGCGGGAGCTGGTGTATTAAAAGACATCGATTTAATGATTCGCTTAACCGAGGCCGTTGTAAAAAGCACCCATTTACCCGTTACTGTAAAAACAAGATTGGGATGGGATGACCAAACCAAAAACATTGAAACAGTAGCGGAAAGATTACAGGATGTGGGCGTTAAAGCATTGTCGATTCATGGTAGAACAAGGGCACAATTGTACAAGGGAGAAGCCGACTGGACTTTAATTGGAAAAGTAAAAAACAACCCGCGCATACATATTCCCATATTTGGAAATGGCGATATCGATAGTGCACAAAAAGCCTTTGAATATAAAAACAGATATGGTGTAGATGGCATCATGATTGGAAGAGCCGCCATTGGCTATCCATGGATTTTCAGAGAAATAAAAGCATATCTAAAAGACAAAACCATTTTGCCCTCACCAACACTTGAAGAGCGCGTGGCAGTTTGTAAAAAGCATTTAGAAAAATCGATTGTTTGGAAAGGACCAATTGTGGGTATCAATGAAATGCGCAGACACTATACCAATTATTTAAAGGGATTACCTGGCATAAAAGAGTTTCGTTACAAACTGGTTACTTTAACCTCACCAGAATCCATATACGAAGTGTTGGATGAAATCAGTTCACATTATAAAGACTACACGTTCCAACATACGCCCATTGAAATTATTAATTATCATCAAAATTGTCCGCTGTAATTATTTTACATTCTTTAGCATTTGAAGAAATGTATTGCTCATTGGGTCTATGGATGAATTAACGAAATGAGTCAATTGCCCATTTTCATCAATAATGTATTTACAAAAATTCCAGGAAGGTGCTTCTTCATTCCATCCATTTAAAGATTTGTGTGAAAGCCAACGATAGATGTCCAATTGATTGCTGTCTTTAATTACGGTTCCTTTTTTTGCTAACAGGAAGCTGACGCCATAATTCATTTTGCAAAACTGTGCTATTTGTTCATCGCCACCTTTTTCTTGATTACCAAAATCATTGGAAGGAAAACCAATCATGACGATGTTGTTTTTTTCTTGTTGAAACAACGACTCTAAAGCTTCATACTGACCAGTAAATCCGCAATCGGAAGCAGTATTCACCACAATTATTTTCTTGCCTTTTGCGTTCGACAACGCGTAGGAAGTTCCATCGTTTAATGTAATGGAATAATTGTAAACGTTTGCATTGGGGGCTTGTGCGTTGCTTTGCGTTTTTGATTTTTGAGAAGATTTGGTCAATTTCATGATGACAGGGTAAAACGCTTTTAGAATTTTTTGTCTGATGGTCATTTGCTTGGAGTTTTTATTTGCTACTGCAATATAGATGGCTACGGAAGAAAAGAGGATGGCTAAAATGATGGCTATTTTCATTGTTTGTAAACTTTTGTAAAGTAGTCAATATATAAACAATAAGGATGTTAATTTGTTTATACAGATTGATTGGGCTAGAAAAAATGGAAGCGCAGTAGTGTATGATGGAGGATGAATTACCATGATGATTGTTTAAGTTTGTAGTAAACATAGGTACGCAATGAAGGACGATGAATATTATATGAAACTAGCTTTGATAGAGGCGCAGAAAGCGTTTGATAAAGATGAGGTTCCCATTGGTGCGGTAGTAGTTATGCAAGATAAAATCATCGCCAAAGGTCACAATCAGGTGGAGTTGTTGAATGATTGCACCGCACATGCAGAGATATTAGCCATAACAACAGCATTTCAACATTTGGGTAGTAAATATTTGCCAGAGGCGACATTGTATGTAACCGTTGAGCCTTGTTTGATGTGCAGTGGCGCATTGTATTGGAGCAAAATTGGAAAAATAGTATTTGGTGCTTACGATGAAAAAAATAGTTACAGAAGAAGCACCGGGTCCAACAATCCATTTCACCCAAAAACAGTCATGATTGGCGGAATAATGGAAGCCGATTGTGCTGCACTTATGAAAGCGTTTTTCAAGAAATTGAGGTAACCATAGTCATTCATTACATGAACTAAAGTACTACCTTTGGGTTCGATTATTTCAACTTAAAAATATACAACATGTCATTTACACTTTCTCCATTACCATATGCCTATGATGCATTGGAACCACATATTGATGCGCAAACCATGCAAATACACCATGGCAAGCACCATCAAGCTTATGTAGATAATTTAAACAAAGCCATAGCAGGAACAGAAAACGAGTCAAAACCTATTGAAGAATTGGTTGCGCATGCGGGAAGCATAAGTGCTGCTGTTCGCAACAATGGAGGTGGTCATTGGAACCATGGTTTTTTCTGGGAATCGATGTCGGCAAATGCAGGCGGCGCTCCAACCGGCAAATTGGCTGAAGCAATTGATGCAGCATTTGGTTCATTTGAATCATTAAAAGAAAAATTAGCTGCTGCAGGAATGACACGTTTTGGAAGCGGTTGGGCTTGGTTAATTGTAAAAGAAGGCAAATTGGAAATCTGTTCAACGCCAAACCAAGACAATCCATTGATGGATATTGCAGAAGTTAAGGGAACGCCGATTCTTGGCATAGATGTATGGGAACATGCTTATTATTTGAAATACCAAAACAAAAGAGCCGATTATTTAGCTGCTTTTTGGCATGTAGTGAATTGGTCTGTAGTAGAAGCGAGAATGAATGCTGCTATGTAAGATTGATTGGCTTTTATACAATTAAGGAACAGGATCGTATCCATGACTTCCCCAAGGATGGCATTTGCTGAGTCTTTTTATGGTTAGCCACATTCCTTTAATGGGACCGTATTTTTTCAATGCTTGTAACCCATAATTGGAGCAAGTAGGTGTAAATCTACATTTGGGCCCTAGCAAAGGCGAGAGTATCCATTGATATAATTTAATCACAGCAATAAAAGGCAGGCTGAGTAAATATTTAATTTGCTTCATGTACGATTTTGTTTAAGCGTTGCAATATAACGTTGCAAGCATCAAATATTTGCGCATAAGTAGGGAGTTCCTTACCAGTATAAATTAGGAATAACGAGAGCTGACTATTTTTTTCGATAACCGTTTTTTCGAGATCATTTTTTTGGAGTCGATATGCCTCGCGTAGAAGTCTTTTAATTCTATTGCGATCTACGGCTTTTTTAAAATGTCTGCTGCTGACAGAGACACCCGTTTGGAGATGATTGAAATGATTAGCAAAAAAATAAACTGCTCTAATGGGGTTAACAGACAAGCTTTTACCTTCAGAAAAAAGTTGTTGAATTATTTTTCTGCTTTTGAGTTTGTCGTTCTTTTTTAAAAAATATCGTTGACGAGTTTCCAATTTGGGTAAGTTACTATAAAATTCTAAAGAATAAAAAAGCCTTTGCGAAGGGCAAAGGCTGTATCATTTTCAGTGGCAGTTGCCATCAAATGTTTATTTTTTTGAACCATGCTCATCAGAAACAGTCAATTTATGGCGGCCTTTAGCTCTGCGGCTTGCCAATACTTTACGACCATTTGCATCTTGCATACGCGCACGAAATCCGTGTACAGATTTTCTACGACGTGTATGGGGTTGATAAGTCCTTTTTTTACCTGGCATTGTTTTAAGTTTTTCCTTTTACAAAATGTTGTTTGCTTGTTCCTGTCGGCTGGGCACCATCCCAGCTTCTTGTGAAAGGACGGCAAAGGTATGTGTTTTCATGAAAAAATGAAAGAAGTTTTTAAAAGATTTTGAATTGGGTGGTCAAATAATTTTACCTCTTGGTGCAAAGAATGAATTTTCGTGGATTTATTGGATGCGAAAATGAAGGGAAATCTTACTCAGGTTACTGAAATGTATGGGAGAAACGGTGTTATTGGCGTTAAAAAAGTCTTGTTGCAATATTGCAACATCGAAAAATTAAAAACCCATTCATCTCCAATCCAATTTGCTTATTTTAAATTCAATCTGTGGGCTGTTACCGATTTTCCAAAAAACAAACTTGCATGACTATTAAAATCACTGCAATCTCCGGTTGTATAAAAAGTAGTAATTCCCTGCTTACTGCAATTGTTTTCCATGTGGGGATGTTTCTCTAAATATTTTTTTAAGCTATTGGCTACAATTTCACCCTGAGATACAATTCGAATCTCATCGGACAAATGCGATTTTATGGTTTTCATCAACAATGGATAATGTGTACATGCCAACAACAACGTGTCTATTTGAGGATCTTGATTGATAATGTTATTAAGGTGTAATGCTACGTAATGATGCGCCTCCTCCGAATCGCATCTATTCTCCTCTACCAATGAAACCCACTCCGGACAAGCTTCTTGTGTTACTTGCACCTCAGGGAAAAATTTTGCAATTTCCATTAAATAGGATTCCGATTGAACCGTACCATTTGTTCCCAAAACCCCAACATGACCAGCTCTACTAAGTGTACCAATCACTTCAGCTGTTGGCCTAATGACACCCAATACTCTTTTGTTGGAATCTTTCAATAGTGGCAAATTTTCCTGTTGAATACTCCTCAATGCTTTGGCAGAAGCTGTATTACAGGCCAGGATAACCAAATTACATCCCCTATTAAAAAACCAATCCACTGCCTCTTTTGTATATTCATACACTATATCGAAGCTTTTATGACCATAGGGTGCGCGCGCATTATCACCCAAATACAAGTAATCATACGCTGGCAATGCAGTAACCAATTCTTTCAAGATGGTTAACCCGCCGAAGCCACTGTCAAAAACGCCTATTGGTTGATTGGTCATAGCTCAAAAATAACAAAGCCACCCGAATTGAGGTGGCTTTATTTTTATGTTTTCTATTTTATTATGGCTTTTTAACTGGAGCTGTTGGTGCAGCTGGTGTAGCTTCTTTGATGCCTAATTTCTTCTTTACCAATCCTATTACATCATCGCCTGGAGGTCCAACGATAACAGAATTTACATCTAAAATGTATGTGTAACCGCTTTCTTTGGCTACAGCACGGATAGCATCCAACGCTTTCGTACGAATAGGTGCAATTTTTTTCTGTGCTTCTTGTTGATACATTTCTTGTGCTTGCTGATTCCAGTTCTGCGCTCTTTGATATAAAGAAACCAATTCGTTCTTTTTAATTTCTTTCATGC
This sequence comes from uncultured Bacteroidota bacterium, assembly GCA_903871575.1. GTDB lineage: Bacteria > Bacteroidota > Bacteroidia > Chitinophagales > Chitinophagaceae > Ferruginibacter. Next base: position 92 of record CAIQHJ010000072.1, on the reverse strand, counting down.
TTGGCGATAATTTCGCAGAATCTTTTACAAAGATGCTGTCTTTATCTCCCAACTCTTTCATCATGTCTTGTCCTTGTTGTGCCAATGATGCT
>CAIQHJ010000071.1 GCA_903871575.1 uncultured Bacteroidota bacterium | reverse complement strand
TATAAACGGCTTCATGATAAACTTTTTGTGTAGATGCAAGATTGCAAATGGCAAGTCATTGGTGAAATTAAAAAATCAAATTGGCATAAAAAAAGTAATGTTCTATAAATACCAAAAAAGGCAACTTTCGTTGCCTTTTTTGGGAATGTTGCTATGTTTTATTTCTTTGCTTGCATTTGTTCTTTTTCCTTCATTTGCTTTTCATCATCTTTGTTGTATGCTTTGATGATGGATTTAACCAATCGGTGTCTTACCACATCCTCTTCGTCCAATTCGATATAAGAGATGCCATCGATGTTGCGCAAAACCCTTGTAGCTTTAAATAATCCGCTTTGTTGGTTTTTTGGCAAATCAATTTGTGTTGGATCACCTGTGATAATGGCTTTTGCATTGGGGCCAATACGCGTTAGAAACATTTTGATTTGTAAATCATTGGTATTTTGAGCTTCGTCTAGAATGATGAACGCATTGTCGAGTGTACGTCCACGCATGTAAGCCAACGGTGCAATTTCGATCGTTCTGGTTTGCATATAATAACCCAACTTATCTGCAGGAATCATGTCATCCAACGCATCATACAATGGTCTTAAATATGGATCAATTTTTTCTTTTAGATCACCTGGTAAAAAGCCCAAACTCTCTCCTGCTTCTACTGCAGGTCTGGTTAGAATAATTTTTTTCACCAACTTATTTTTCAAAGCACGAACTGCCAAGGCAACTGCAGTATAGGTTTTACCCGTACCTGCGGGTCCGATGGCAAAAACGATGTCGTTCTTATCACAAGCCTGAACCATCATTTTTTGATTTTGAGTTCTAGCACGAACGGTTTTCCCATTTGGACCAAACACCAACACATCATTGGGGTTTCTGTCAACAAAATTGTCGACTGCTTTTTCATCATCACCTCCTAAAATTTGCTCGAAATAATTTTCGCTCATGTTGCCGTTGCGTTGCATGTATTGCACCAACAAATCGATTTTTTCCTTTGCAGTTTCTATCTGCTCGGGAGCGCCGCTCAACTTAATTTGTGTGCCGCGACTTAAAATTTTTAAAAGGGGGAACTTCTTTTTAAGAAGATCCAACTTTCCATTGTTAACACCAAAAAATTCAATGGGATTAACGGTTTCCAGGTTGATGATGGTTTCTGTCAATGTTTTCGAGTTTTTGGATGCTTTTGTTTTTTTCAAAAGCACTGTTTGTGATGAAATTGTGTTACCGGATTGTGTTAACCAAATATAACCTTTTATAAAAAGAATTCCATCAATCAACTTATCAACAATTCCAAAAACTAGGTGGAAAATTCAATCAAAATAAATCTAAAAATTCACATTGTGGTAATGTGAAATGTCTACGCGATGCTGTCATTTTTCTTGTTGAATCGTTGCATTAAAATCGTGCAATCAATTTAAAGTTGAGTAGTCTGGGTGTAAGCTTGTTGGGAATGGCATAGGTATTGTTCGCAAAATCTTTTATCAGTTGATATGAGATTGTATTTTCTTTATTGATTAAATTAAATACTTCCAAACTTGCCCAGATGTTGTCAAATGTCTTGAATGGGCTATGAAATCTTCGCTTGTTTTTTTCACCCAACAACAACGCGCTGAAACCCACATCTACCCGAATATACGGATCAACAATCAATGCATTTCTATATCGTGTACTATTGGGAATGTTATAAGGCATGTTGCTTCCATACAACATATTCAAATGCACTTTAAAATTCTTATTGGTCGCCAAATAGTCTTGCAAAAAAATACCAGCTGTAATCAATCGATCGGTTGGTCTTCTCAAAAATCCAATATCCTGTTTCACACTGTCTGTAACCACTTGATCTGCCGTTGTTGGCTGTATGATTTCACCAGCTGCATTGGTATACTTGTAATAAAAATCTCCATTAATGTTTTCTTTTGTTTTCATCAAACCAATGCTGATCCAACTTTCTGCATCCTTTACCAACTCACTAAACAACCTCAACTCCAGTCCGGTAGCATAGGCTACAGCATTGTTCTCTCCCAAGTATTTAATTTTCACATTGTCGATATCATATGGAATCACATCGCGCATAGATTTGTAATAGGCCTCCGCTGTTAACCGCAATGCCCTACCACTCATTCCCTTAAATTGATAGTCCATGCCACTCACCCATTGTATAGATTTCTGTGCACGAATAGTAGTGTTGATGCTACCGTCGTATTTCCTGAACTCCCTATAAAATGGTGGTTGATTGTAAACTCCTGATGCAACCCTAAACAACATGTCTCTTTTCCAATTGGGCTTCCAACTCAATTGTGCCCTCGGACTAATAAGATTTTCTTTATTGAGTGAATTGAATTGATACCTTACACCAAGCTGCAATTGTACATCCTGTGAAGTTTGAAGAAGGCGAATATTATCTTGAATGAAACCGCTGTATTTGTTGATGCGCAATTGGGTATTGCTATTGGTTGAACTAAACAATTGCAATCCTCCTGATGAGGGATATGGCAAAGCATAACCAGCAGAATCCTGGTATTCGAACTGACGTAAGATGTCATTGATTTTTGTTTCTTCTATATTAGCGCCCCACTGAAAAAAATGCTTCCCTTTTTCTAGACTGCCTCTGTGTCCGGCATTGTTCAAAATAATTTGCAATTGATTTCTTGCATATTGTTGATACAAGCCTGCGCCCAATGGATTGATGATTTCACCAAACGTAGCGCTGCTGTTATCAAAGTCTCTGTCTCCAAATAAATAAGCCCCAGTGATGTCATAATTTTCTTTTTCTTCGTCTTTAAACGAGCTGAACATCCACTTTAATTTTAAATTTTTGTTGGGCTGATGTACAATTGTAAATCCAAATAATTGGGTAGTATACCGATCTTTTTCCTGCCCTTCAAAATAAGTATCTAAACCAAGATTTGAAGTAAACAATGGCGAAAACACTGAAGTGGTTTTCTTAACCGACTCTGGATAATACGAAAATCTAGATGTTGAAAAAATAGTCAATGCCTCTATGTGTATTTTTGCAGATAACTTATACGTTATCAGTGATTGCCAGTCTGCTGCTGATGGAATGTAGGCTCCTACAATGGGTTGATTGCTCAGCACCCGCGCATTGCTTTTATTCCTTGCACCAATCAAAAAACTACCTTTTCCATTTTTGCTGGTACCTCCCAATGAAAATCCTTGTTCTAATAAACTAACATATACACTTCCGCTTAAAGTCGTTGGTTTCTTATATTGTATATCCAACACACTGCTCATTTTATCGCCATATTTTGCTTGAAATCCGCCAGTGTAAAAATTCACATTCTTTACCAGCTCAGGGTTGATAAAGCTCAACCCTTCTTGTTGTCCATTGCTCACCAAATAGGGCCTAAAAATCTCGAAGTCATTGATGTAAACAATATTTTCGTCGTAGTTGCCACCTCGAACGTTGTACTGTGAAGTGAGCTCATTGTTGCTACCCACCAATGTTTTGATGAGTCCTTCTACTCCGCCGGTGGTGCTTGGAAGTATCAATGCATTTTTGGGATTGATTTTAATTAAACTCACTTCTTTCCTTTCTTTATCATCTGCAACTACAACAGTAGGCATATCCGTTAGTGAGCGTTCCATTCGGATGGTGATGCGTTCGGTTTCTCCTTTGCTGAGATAAAAGTTTTTTTGAGTGGTAAGATATCCGGTATGTGTGAACAGCAATGCAAATGCTTTTTCTGCAGGCACTTTCATTGTAAATGTACCACTGTCTGATACAATGATTCCTTTGTCTTTTCCCAGAACGGTAACCGTAACTTGAGAAAGCATTTGTTCATTTTCATCTACAATGTTTCCCTGTATGAAGGCATGGTTGTTTTGAGCAAATATTTCAGTGCCTATACAAATCAACAGTAAAGCGATAACAAACTTCATTCTAAAGAATTGTGTGTATGGCTATATCATTTTTAATGCTGCGATGGTTGCTGTGGGATTCTCAGATTTAAAAACGGTATTGCCCGCTACCAATACATCTGCACCTGCATCAATAATTAGTTTTGCATTTTCCAAAGTAACACCCCCATCAATTTCGATTTTCACATTCAACAATTGTTCGTTAATCATCTCCCTCAATTGTTTTACTTTATGCAAGGTTTGTCCAATGAATGACTGCCCACCAAACCCAGGATTAACACTCATCAAACATACCAAATCAATATCGCGCAAAATGTCTTTCAACGCATCAACAGGTGTATGTGGATTTAAGGCAACACCCACATGCATGCCCAATGATTTTATTTGTTGAATATTTCTGTGTAAATGTTTGCAAGCTTCATAGTGAATGGTGAGGTTGTCTGCACCTGCCTTGTGAAAAGCTTCTGTATATTTTTCTGGTTCTTCAATCATCAAATGCACATCGCAATATTTTTCTGTGCCTTTGCAAATAAAGTCAACAATCATAGGACCAAAGCTGATGTTTGGTACAAAACGACCGTCCATTACATCAATGTGATACCAATCGGCAACACTATTGTTGAGCATGTCGCAATCTCTTTGTAAATGTAAAAAATCAGCAGATAATAAGGAAGGTGCAATGATGGCCATGGTTTTTATTTTTATGCAAGTTAAATGTTTCGTTTTTGTTTGTGTAAAATGTCGTTAATTAGACAACCGACTCAAGGCCTCCTCCGCTTCAACATAATCTGGCGAATATAACAACGCTTTTTGATATGCATCAATGGCATTTGATTTTTTATTCATCATCTCATAACACTGTCCCAAATAATAATACCCTTCTTCGTAATTGTTTTGAATGGTTACCGCCTTTGTTAAAGTATATATGGCTTGGTCATATGCTTTCATATCCATCAAGCAAAGCGCTTTTTCCCGATACGCTTCCATAAAAGTATAACTCAATTGTATGCACTGATTAAAATATGCGATGGCTTCCTTTTTTTCTCCAATGTTGCTGTGGTATAAACCCTTTATAAATAAGGCTTGTCGTTCAGCTTTCAATTTGTCTTTTTTTATGATCGCATCAGCTAAACTTAAACTCTGGATATTTTGCGTAACGGCATATAAAATACCTAAGGCAATCATATCCGAAGTGGCTGGTGCCAATTGGAGTGCAGCTTCATATGCGTTGATGGATTGAATGGTGTCGTTGTTTTCAAAATGCAATGTGGCTTTGATGCTCCAGAGTCTTGCGTTGAGGCTGTCGGTTTGTAAATAACTATTAACCAACATCAATGCCTTTGAATAATTTCCTTTTTCTCTGTATTCTTGAATCAAATTTTCTTTCAAAATAATTGAATCGGGATGTGCTTCAATATCTTGTTGTTTTTGTTCGATACTAATGGAATCTTGCTGGGGTGTTGATGCTTCTTGGGTTTTGTTGTTATTGTTGCAAGCCATCATCAACAAACAAATGATGCAAAAATAAATTCTCATGTTTTCTATTTGATGTAAAAATAACGAAGCCCAAAAGAATAGCAATTAATCTCATGCATTTTTGTTTCCAACAACTTATTACCTTTGAAAAAAAACACATCCATGAAATTATTTTTTCTGTTGGTCGCAACTAGTTTTTCCTCCGTTTTATTGGCACAAAACAATCCCATTAGCAACGATACCATTCATTTCCCGGGCGAAACTCATTTTGCCAATGTTCGACAACTAACCTTTGGTGGCGATAACGCCGAAGCTTATTTCAGCTTTGATGACCAGTATTTAATTTTTCAAAAAACAAACCCAAAAGAAGGCATCAATTGCGATCAAATTTGGATGGGAAAATTACCCACCTCCGCAAACGAAAAATTTGAACCTGTTTTGGTTAGCAACGGAAAAGGCAGAACAACCTGTGCATTTGTATTCCCCGACAACAAGCATATTATTTATGGCTCTACACATTTGGGTGGAGTTGAATGTCCGCCGACACCCGACAGAAAAAAATATGGCAACAAATACATTTGGCCCATTTATGAAAGCTTCGATATTTTCAAAGCCGATATGGATGGAGGAAATATAAAGCGCATGACCAAAACCAGTGGTTATGATGCAGAAGCAACCATCTCACCGAAAGGAAATAAAATTGTATTTACGTCTATGCGTGACGGTGATTTGGATTTGTATACGATGGATATCAATGGAAAGAATGTTAAACGCATCACCAGTGAGTTGGGTTATGATGGCGGCGCATGGTTTAGTCCGGATGGAAACAAAATTATTTGGCGTGCATCTCGACCAAAAACAACAGCGGAAATAGATGAATACAAATCGCTATTGGCAGAAAATTTGGTAGCTCCAACCAATATGGAAGTTTGGACAGCCAATGCCGATGGTACCGATGCCAAACAAATCACTTTTTTACCAAGTGCAAACTGGGCCCCCAACTTTACACCTCAGGGCGATAAAATTATTTTTTGTAGCAACCACGAATACAAAAGAGGTTTCCCGTTTAACATGTACCTCATCAATCTAGATGGTAGTGGTATCGAAAAAATATCTCGAGATAAAGGGTTTGATGCTTTTCCCATGTTTAGTCATGATGGGAAGAAAGTTGTTTTTTGCAGTAACAGAAACAATGGCGGTACAAGGGATACCAATATTTTCATTGCCGATTGGATTGAGTAAGTTTTTATTTGTTACCTGTAGTTGACTATGCTGCTCAAAACTCAACTACTTCGCAATCTTTGATATCATCGCCATCAATCACAAATCGGATGATGGTTTTTACTTTATGCCAGCCTTGAATTCCAGCTGCGCCAGGGTTCATGTGCAAACATCCCAAAACATCATCGTACATTATTTTCAGAATATGAGAGTGGCCACTGATGAATAGTTTTGTCTTTTTTTCTTGAATTAATTTTTTAACCCCGGGAGCATATTTCCCAGGATAACCGCCGATGTGTTGTATAAAGACCGACACCAATTCGCAATGAAAAAAAAGTTGCAACGGAAAATGCGCCTTGATATCCTGTCCATCGATATTCCCATAAACACCTCTAACAATCGGCTTTTTACCCATCGACTCGAGTGCAGATGTTAGTGCATCCACCCAACCCATTCCACCAAAATCTCCAGCATGCCATATTTCATCGCAATCTTTTACGTGCATGGCAACATCCGGATGCAGAAATCCATGTGTATCTGAAATCAATCCAATTCTCGTCAAAGTTGCTGTTTGAAATTTGAAAAAATATAATTTAAATACCTACATTTGATTGAAAGATAATATGGTTTTATCATTTTAAAAAATAATCGCCATTGCCTTTTCATAGAAACTTTACATACGATATAGACAAACGCAATTGGAAGTATTATTTCCTGATGTTGGCGTTGAGCAAGGGTTATTAAACACCGTTTATTTCTTCACTTTTTTTCAAACTTAAAATCACATCAATGCCACATTATATGAAGATGGGAAGTATCCCACATAAAAGACATACTCAATTTCGCAAACCAGATGGATCGCTCTATGCAGAGCAACTTTTTTCTACCGAAGGTTTTTCTAACGATTACGCTTTACTATACCATACATATGCACCAACACTAATCGTTAAATGCGATGACCCTATCGATATTTCACCGGTTATTGCAGAAGAAAAGATGTTGAAACACAGAAGTCTCGAAGGCTTCCGCATCAAACCCGAAGCCGATTATCTTCAAAGCAGAAAAGCAGTTTTGGTCAATTCCGATTGTCATATCATCATAGCCGCTCCAACCCAAAGTATGGTCGACTATTTTTATAAAAATGCCGACGCCGATGAAATGATTTTTGTTCATGAAGGCAGCGGTGTTGTAAAGACTTGTTATGGTGAATTGAAATTTAGTTACGGCGATTACATCATGCTACCACGAGGAACAATTTATCAAATTCATTTCAATGATGCACAGAACAAATTGTTTATTATAGAGTCGTTTCATCCCATGAGATATCCTAAAAGATACATGAGCAAATACGGACAACTCATGGAACACGCACCTTATTGTGAGCGTGACATCAGGGGACCAGAGCATTTGGTAACACACGATGAAAAAGGCGATTTCATTATCAAAACAAAGAAAAAGGGATTGTTATACGGTATTCATTATGGTACACATCCTTTCGACGTCATTGGTTGGGATGGATGTTGTTACCCATACATCTTTAGTATTCACAATTTCGAGCCCATCACCGGACGTGTGCATCAGCCACCACCGGTGCATCAAACCTTTGAAACCGATGCTTTTGTGGTTTGTTCATTTGTACCAAGACTATATGATTACCATCCAGATGCCATCCCCGCACCTTACAATCACAGCAATATTGATAGTGATGAACTGTTGTATTATGTAGATGGTGATTTTATGAGCAGAAAGCATGTTACCCGAGGAATGATGACGCTGCATCCTGCGGGCATTCCTCACGGACCACATCCTGGAGCTGTAGAGAAGAGCATTGGCGCAAAAGAAACCAAAGAGCTCGCGGTGATGATTGATACATTCAGACCCTTACAGTTAACCGTAAACGCACTTGAAATAGAAAACGAAGGATACGTGATGAGCTGGGCAGAATAAAAAAATACAACATTTAAAAGTCCTCAAAAATATGGGGACTTTTTTTATGGTGTTGATTGCAATACAGCAAATTCTCCTGGCTGTAAATACCAATCAAGGTTTCCAGTGTGCACGTAGTTGGAGAGATCAAAAATGTTTTTGTAGCAACTATTGCCCAAGTCATACTTAATGTCGACAGGCTTTTCATCCAAATTGATAAACATCAAAATGGTATTGTTTGCACCGGTTCGTTTGCAAGCCATGATGTTATTGGGAAATGAAATAAAAGAAAAATCATCGGTTGAATTGCACGCTTTTCTTGCAATGGCCAATACTTGATAAAATTCATGGAGTGTGATGGGCTCATTCCAATTTAATGCGTCTTTATCAAAAAATGATATTCTTTTTCGCACAGGAATTTCTTGACCTGTATACACCAATGGGATACTGGATTTATAAAAAAAACTAAACACGGCAAAAGCTTGCGCATAAACACCATATTTTTCGTACTCGGTTCCATTCCAACTGTTTTCGTCATGGTTGCTGGTAAAAAACATTTGCATAGCATCCGAAGGATAAGGATGATTTTGCTCATGTAAAACGTGGGTTAATTCCTGCAAAGGCAAATGATTTTTTACAAAATCTTCGGTGCGATGCATCCATTTCCAAGCAAATACGATATCAAATGATTCATAATAATTTGCGTCTTCTGTTTCGGCCAACCAAATCAAATTTGATTTAATTGTTGAAATCTGATTCCGTGCTTTTATCCAAAAAGGAAGCGGTGTTAAATGCGCCAAATCGGCCCGAAAACCATCGATATCAAATTCCTTCACCCAATAGCTCATGGCAGCTATCATCGCTTCATGTGCGGGTTCATGTTGATGGTCAATTTGTATTACATCTGTCCAATCGAAGGGTGTAACGAATGCGCCAGCATCATCTCGCAAGAAAAATTCGGGATGAGTTAGTGTCCAATTGTTGTCCCATGCTGCATGATTGGCCACCCAATCCAACATAATTTTCATACCCAACTGATGTATTTCATCCACCATTGTAATAAAATCTTCTTTTGTACCATATGTTGGATGTAATTCAAAAAAGTTTTGGCTACTGTAGTAACTTCCTGCGGTTCCTTTTTTGTTTTTTTCGCCGATGGGATGTATGGGCATAAACCATAAAATATCCATGCCCATCGATTTTAATCGTGGCAAATGTTTCCTGAAAGCATTGATAGTACCTTCAGGTGTATACTGACGAAGATTTACCTCATATATCGTTGATTGATGCAGGTAGGTAAGCATTTCTTTACTTGGAGGCATGTGTGCTAAATTTTCAATATGAATGAACTGTATTTTTCATCTTACAAGATTGTACCTTTGGTAAGATTTTAATACAATGAAGCAATTTACAATACCATTCACATATAGAAGCGAATTAATCAGCCGAATCAAGGAAAAGAGAAAGCAGGCAGATAAAATGAAAAAGGACTTCACGCCAACTTTGTTGGATTTGGGGCCTCTTCAAATCTATTTGGCCCGTCATTTTGGATTTTGTTATGGTGTAGAGAATGCCATTGAAATTGCGTTCAAAACGATTGATGAGAATCCCGACAAAAGAATTTTTCTGTTGAGCGAAATGATTCACAATCCTTCGGTGAATAAGGATTTGCTCGATCGTGGGGTTCTGTTCTTACAAGATACCCATGGAAACAACCTCATCCCATTTGAAACACTCACTCAAAATGATGTGGTCATCATTCCCGCTTTTGGCACTACAATTGAAATTGAAAACAAGCTAAAAAATATTGGCATTCAAATCGAACAATACAATACCACTTGTCCTTTTGTAGAAAAAGTTTGGAATCGCAGTGAGCAAATTGCACAAAAAGATTACACCGTTATTGTACATGGCAAACCCACACATGAAGAAACACGCGCCACTTTTTCTCATGCCGCATTACATACACCAACATTGGTTCTCAATGATATGAACGACGCCATCTTGCTTTCCGAATTTATTTTGGGAACCAGAGATACAAAAGATTTTTATGATTGCTTTCAAGGAAGATATGCGTACGGTTTTGATGCAGAAAATGATTTGAAAAAAATTGGGGTTGTCAACCAAACAACTATGCTCGCTAGCGATACACAAGCCATTGCTGATTATTTAAAGCAAACGATGATTCAAAAATATCAATTAACTGCGGATCGCATCAGTGAACATTTTGCAGACACCCGAGATACGCTGTGTTATGCAACCAACGATAACCAATCTGCTGTACATGGATTGCTTGAAATCGAAGCGGATTTGGCAATTGTTGTAGGCGGTTACAACAGCAGCAACACTTCTCATCTGGTTGAATTGTGTGAAGAAAAGTTGCCAACTTATCATATCGACCATCCCAATAAATTACTTTCCAATCATCAGATTTCGCATTTTAATTTCCATCAGAAATCAGATGCTGTTACGGACAACTATCTTCCAGAAAAAAATCCGATTAAACTGCTGGTTACAAGCGGCGCGAGTTGCCCAGACGCATTGGTGGAATCCGTAATCAAAACCATCGCTGGTTATTTTGTATCAGAAGAAAAGTGGCAGGAAACAATTGATCAATTATAGTTGCTTTATTTTTTCTGTTGCCATGTTTAAGGCAAATTGAAGTTGATCTTCCATTGACAATTGGCTGTTGTCTAACAATATCGCATCTTCCGCCATTCGAAGTGGACTTATCTTTCTGGTAGAATCTATTTCATCTCTCATTTGTAAGTTATCGCGTACTTCTTCAATGGAAACATGTGGATTTTTTTGTTTCATTTCAATGTAACGACGGTCTACACGTATGCTGATATCTGCCGTCATGAAAAATTTCAATTCTGCATTTGGAAACACCGTTGTTCCGATATCTCTCCCATCCATTACGATGCCTTTTTCATTTCCCATGCGTTGTTGCTGTGCAACTGCAAATGTTCTAACCGATTCGATGGCAGCCACTTCACTTACTTTCTCTGCAACAACCATATCTCTTATCACATATTCCACATGTTCGTTGTTGAGGTGAATGTCTGACAATTGAGTTGATGCATTGTGTACGAAGCTGATGTGTATATTTTGCAAAGCAGATTGCACCAGATAGTTGTCGGTCCAATCGATGTGGTTTCTCAAAAAGTATAAGGTTATTGCCCTATACATGGCACCGCTGTCGATGTAGATATAGCCCAATGATTTTGCCAATTGCTTGGCTAAGGTACTCTTACCACAAGATGACCAGCCATCTATTGTAATGATTATTTTCTTCATCAGGATTATCAATTTCGATTTTACATTGCAATGGGTTAAAACGGCCCTTCAATAAATAGTACAAATCGTAGAACAACTTGTTTTAATGCAAGTTGAAAAGTACGAAATATTGTTTTAAAATAAGCGCAACCACACATAAAAAACGCCTCTTCTCAGAGGCGTTCGTTGTAGCTTTTTATTTTTCGGCAGAAGGTTTCTTCTCTTTTTTCTTCGGCTCTTCTTTTAGTTTGAAAACGATTTTGCCATTTTCTTTGTCCAATTCCGCAATCATCGTATCACCTGATTTGATGGTCATGTTCAGTATTTCTTCTGCTAATGGATCTTCCAAATATTTTTGGATAGATCGGTGTAGCGGTCTTGCACCAAACTGACTATCATACCCTTTCTCTGCAATGAAATCTTTAGCATCTTCTGCCAATTCCAGTGTAAATCCAAGGTTGCTCAAGCGTTTCATCACGCCGGTCATTAAGATATCGATGATTTGGAAGATATTTTCTTTGTTCAATGAATTGAAAATAACAACATCATCAATTCTATTCAGGAATTCTGGACTGAATGTTCTTTTGAGTGCTTTCTCAATAATTGCTTTGTTGTTTTCGTCTTGATTGTCCTGACGCGATTGTGTTGCAAAACCAACACCATCTCCAAAATCCTTGAGTTGTCTAACCCCAATGTTGGATGTCATGATGATCATGGTATTTTTAAAATCTACTTTTCTGCCCAAGCCATCTGTCAATTGACCGTCGTCTAACACTTGTAACAAAATATTGTAAATATCTGGATGGGCTTTTTCAATTTCATCGAGGAGAATTACGCTGTAAGGTTTGCGTCTAACCCTTTCTGTTAGCTGCCCACCTTCTTCATATCCAACATACCCTGGAGGCGCCCCAATTAATCGGCTAACTGTAAATTTCTCCATGTACTCACTCATATCTATTCTAATTAGCGCATCTTCACTGTCGAACATGTGTTTTGCCAAAGAGCGCGCCAATTCTGTTTTTCCAACGCCCGTTGGGCCTAGGAAGATAAATGTACCAATTGGTTTTTTGGGATCTTTTAATCCAATTCGATTTCTTTGGATAGCTTTTACCACTTTGGCAATGGCTTCGTCTTGTCCAATTACAGCACCTCTCAAATCATCGGCCATTCTTCTCAGCTTGTCTGTTTCTGCTTGTACCATGCGCTTCACCGGAATGCCAGTCATCATAGATATCACTTCGGCAATATCATCTTCTTCTATTGGAAATCTTTTGTTTTTGCTCTCCTCTTCCCATTCTATTTTTGCTTTTTCTAAGTCTTCTTGCAAACGTTTTTCTGTATCTCTTAATGATGCTGCCTCTTCAAATTTCTGACTCTTCACTACTCTGTTTTTCTCGAGTTTAATGTCTTCAATTTTACGCTCTAGCTCTAAAATATTTTCGGGCACATTGATATTTTTGATATGCTTTCTTGCACCCACTTCATCCAATACATCAATGGCTTTATCTGGCAATAATTTATCTGTCATGTAACGATCACTCATCTTTACGCAAGCTTCGATGGCTTCTTTGCTGTACGTAACGTTGTGATAGTCTTCGTATTTATTTTTGATGTTGTTTAAAATTTCGATGGCTTCTTCTACTGAAGGTTGTTCGATGATTACTTTTTGAAACCTTCTATCCAATGCACCATCTTTTTCGATGTGCATGCGATATTCATCCAATGTAGATGCGCCGATACATTGCAATTCTCCACGAGCCAAGGCAGGCTTAAAGATATTGGAAGCATCCAACGAACCACTTGCACCACCAGCCCCTACGATGGTATGAATCTCATCAATGAATAAGATGACATCTCTGTTCTTCTCCAATTCATTCATGATGGCTTTCATCCGCTCTTCAAATTGTCCGCGATATTTAGTACCGGCTACCAATGCAGCTAAATCCAAACTCACTACTCTTTTATCAAACAAAATTCTGGATACTTTTCTTTGAACGATTCTCAAAGCCAACCCTTCTACAATAGCGGTTTTACCCACACCTGGTTCTCCAATTAAAATGGGATTGTTCTTTTTTCTTCTCGATAAAATTTGTGATACTCTTTCTATTTCTACTTCTCTACCAACAATAGGATCTAATGAACCATTCTCTGCTAATCGAGTAATGTCTCTTCCAAAATTATCCAATACGGGTGTCTTTGTTTTCAATTGACTACCTGGACCCGTTTTGCCACCTTTTGGTTGCTGACCGTATTGCTTTCTTTCTTCATCAAAATCATCTTCTTCATTGAATTCTGCTGATGGCGGAGGCGTTGCCACAAAACCCAAGTCTGTTTTAAAAACTTCGTAATTAACATCAAACTGATTTAAAATTTGCGTTGCTACGTTTTCTTTATTTTTCAAAATCGATAGCATCAAATGTTCGCTTTCAGCTTGTTCACTTTTAAGCGACTTCGCTTCTAAAATGGTAATGCGGATTACCTTTTCTGCTTGCTTGGTTAAGGGCAACGAATTGATGTTGGCAATGTTTTTTCCAGTCTTGTCTTTCACAGCCATTTCAATTTCCTTGCGCAGTTCATACAAATCAATATTGAGGGATTTCAAGATTTTTATAGCATTGTTTTCTCCATCTCGAATCAATCCCAATACCAAATGCTCAGTTCCAATGAAATCATTTCCTAATCTTAAAGCCTCTTCTCTGCTATAAGAGATGATTTCTTTTACTTGGGGCGAAAAATTATTATCCATTCTTTCTGTTTTAGATGTTACAATAATAACGATTATTTAGGTCGGTTTAGTTTACGGAAAGCGTAAATGTTGATATGTTGAAAAGTTAGCTCGAATATTGATGATAGTTATCATTCTTTTGTACAACAAACCTCTAATCAAACATTCATCAACTGTTTTAAAATTTATTCTTTAAATCAAATTCAAATTTCATTTTTTACAAATAATATTTTTTATTTTACAACTTTACCAAGATTCTCTTTTATGAATGTCAAAATAGATACCAAAGAAAAATTTAGTGTCATTACTTTCAATGATCCAATCATTTCTGCTAATATGTCAGATGAACTGCAAAAAATGTTGCAGTCTTTTCAAATTAGTCCGGTACCACATTTGGTTTTAAATATGTCGATGGTAAGAGAAATAGAGGAATCTGTGCTTGAAATGTTGGTAGAAAAGCAACAGGTTTTTTACAATGAAAATTATTCTTTTGTCATCTGTGCGTTGCATAGCGATATTCTTGCACAGTTGACTGCATTGGATTATTTGGATGCAATGAACGTTACGCCCACTGAAAGCGAAGCTTGGGACATTGTTCAAATGGAAGAAATAGAAAGAGAGCTTTTAGGTGGATTTGAAAACAACTAATAAAATTTATTTGCATTGATATCACTCACCATTTTAGGAAACAATTCTGCATTACCTGCTTTTGGAAGATTTCCAACTGCACAGGTTTTGCAAGATCAAGACAATAGTTTTCTAATTGACTGTGGCGAAGGAACCCAAATGCAACTATCGAAATATAAAATCAAAAGAAGTAAAATCACACACATCTTCATTTCGCATCTGCATGGAGATCATTATTTTGGATTGGTTGGCTTGCTCACCAGTATGAGCTTATTAAACAGAACCCAGGAATTGCATGTTTTCGGACCTGCTCCGCTCGAAGCTATTATTAAAATGCAATTAGATGCAGGCGAAGTCAACTTGTCTTATCAGTTATTTTTTCATGCGTTAACCTCAAGCGGCATGATTGCCAATACCAACAAAATGGAGGTAAGCTGCTTTCCCGTAAATCATCGAATTGCATGCTGGGGATTTTTGTTTAAAGAAAAGAAAAATCCAAGAACGGTGGTTCCAGAAAATGCAAGGAATTTCGAAATTCCTGCATCCTTTTATGAACAGTTGCAGAAAGGCGCAGATTATGTCAACAAAAAAGGAACCATCATTCCCAACGATGCTGTTACCATTGCCAATACCGCTGCAAAATCCTATGCTTATTGTGCAGATACCATTTTTGATGAAGGTTTAGCTGAGGTAGTTCGGGGTGTTGATTTGCTGTATCATGAAACAACATATCTAAAAGACCAAGAAAATAAAGCGAAAGAACGTTTCCATAGCACCAGTGTTCAAGCTGCTACCTTGGCATCTTTAGCCAATGTGAAGCAATTGATTATTGGCCATTTTTCTTCTAAATATGAAAACATCGAACCATTTCTTACAGAAGCAAAAACAGTTTTTGAAAGAACAGCCCTCGCCATTGATGGAAGCTGTTTTAAAGTTTAGGCATGCGTTTGTAAATATGTCTTAATCCCGTTTTGAATAGATTCGCTCAATTGTACCAATGGCAAACGCAATTCATTTTCAATCAAGCCCATTTCAGCTAAGAAACCTTTTACGCCCGCAGGATTGTTTTCGGCAAACATCAACTGATACGCAGGAATCAAGCGATCGTTTAGCATTTTTGCTTGTTTATATTCTTGTTGTAAACAAAGTGCAATCATTTGGGTGAATGGTTTTGGCAATGCGTTGGCAACGACGCTGATTACACCATCCATGCCACAAGCCATTTGCGGTAAAACCAAATCATCATCTCCACTCACAACTATAAAACCGTCTGGTCTTTCTCTTAAAATTTCCATGCATTGAACCATGTTTCCGCCGGCTTCTTTTATACCCATGATGTTTTTTACTTCTCGGGCAAGTCGCAATGTTGTAGCGGCTTCCATATTTCTACCTGTTCTTGCTGGAACATTGTACAAGAGAATGGGCTTAGGTGCGTGTGCCGCCAATAGTTTATAATGCTGAAAAATTCCTTCTTGCGAAGGCTTGTTGTAATATGGGCTGGCACTTAAAATCGCAGCAGCATTTGTTAATGGTAGCTCATTGAAATCTTTTAAAATCTGCTGGGTATCGTTTCCGCCAATGCCTACTACTACTGGCACCCGGTTGTTGACATGTTGATGGGTAAATTGAATGATGTCTATTTTTTCCGCTTTGCTCAACACGGGTGTTTCTCCTGTAGTTCCCAATGTTACCACATAATTTACGCCGCCATTGATAACATGGTCGATTACTTTTCCCAATGCTGTAAAATCAACTTCTTTTTGCGAATCAAATGGTGTAATCAATGCTACACCTACGCCTGCCAATGGATTCATTTTTACTTTTCCGTGAAGATAATAGAAATCAATTGATTGAAAAAGGAGTTCATCAAATACCTACAATAGCTGATTTTTGAAAATACGTTGCATCATCTGCATAAATAAACAAGCAGGTTCCATTTTTTATTTTTTCTATGATCGGACGTGTATATTTTTCGGGCAGTGCCGGACAACCCCAGCTTCTTCCTAAGTATCCTTGCATTTTTATGATGCCTTCAGAAACATATGCAGCCCCATGTATGACAATTGCTCGGGCAGCTGCATTGTCATTGATGCCTTTTTCGAGCCCATCCAACTGCAAAGAATACCCATGCTTTCCGATGTAAGTATTTTTTGTTTGATAGAATCCCAAGCTGCTTTTGTAACTGGAAAGTCTGTTCGAAAACTGCTCAGCATATGCTGCTCCAGATTGCTGTCCATGTGCTACATAAGTATTGAACAACAAAGCACCCGCATACAAATCAATGACAAACAATCTTTTTTTATTGGAAGGTTTTGAGAAATCAATGATTGACAAAATGCCGTCGTTTACAATTTTTCCATCTTGAATCAATAAGGTAAATCCGCTAACTGCTTTTTCAAACGCAACAGGCGACAAACCCAAGCTATCAAGATGGAGTTGGTCGTATAGTAACAAAGCATTACTCACAACTTTGTTTTCTATTTTGGGAAACATCGGATGCCAAGATGCCATCTTACCAAAACTAATGGGAAGATGCAAGAAAGAAATGCAAACCAAGCACAAAATGATTAAGGAAGATTTTAATTGTAATGTTTTCATAGTTAATTGGATTAGGATTGGATTAAAGAACAGCGCAAAAATACCGATAACAAAGTGCTTATCTATTATTAACGCTGTTAATGAATGCCAAAAAAATATGTCAAAAAAATTGTTGACACGTATAAAAAACGCAGAATGAAAAGATATATTGTAATAAAAGGGAATGAAACTTTATCTTCTCGATAGTAAGAAGGCTTGCAAATCCTCATATTGTGCGCCAATGGGAATGGCTTTTTTGGTCTTGTGCATAATGGATTGTATGGCTGGAGGAATTGCTATTTTTTCGTTGATGATGGGTTCAACGACATCAAAAAATTTCACGGGATGTGCCGTTTCCACAAAAATGCCTTTTTCATG
Organism: uncultured Bacteroidota bacterium; assembly: GCA_903871575.1. GTDB lineage: Bacteria > Bacteroidota > Bacteroidia > Chitinophagales > Chitinophagaceae > Ferruginibacter. The sequence goes on along the minus strand of CAIQHJ010000071.1, from coordinate 12,071 downwards.
GGGATGTGCTTGTAGGTATTTTTGTAAGGCTACAAATCCAACTGCACCGTGCGGATCCATTAAATATTGATGATTGGTAAATACTTCCTGGATGGCTTGTTTCGTTTCCGCATCTGTTATACTTACCGAAGAAAAAATGTTGGTCAATGATTGGTACTCGTTTTGAAACAATGCCAAAATTCTAACAAAATTGCTGGGATCTCCAACATCCATTGCATTGGAAATGGTGGCAACAGACTGCTTAGCTGCATAATGCTGAGATTGCATGTATTGAGGAACCACATCATTGGCATTGCAGGCAGCAATAAAATGTTTCACTGGCAACCCCGATTGATGTGCCAATAATCCAGCACAAATATTTCCAAAGTTTCCACTAGGCACGCTGATTACCGGAGGTTGATGTTTGTCGGCCCATTGCTTGTAAGCCAAAAAATAAAAAAACTGCTGAGGCAACCAGCGCGCAACGTTGATGGAATTGGCAGAAGTGAGAAACAATTGAGCACTAACTGAAGGGTCATTAAAAGCCATTTTCACCATGCGTTGACAATCATCAAAATTGCCGTCAACTTCTAGCGCAATGATGTTGTTGCCTAAGGTAGTGAGTTGCTGTTCTTGAACCGTGCTCACTTTCCCGGAAGGATATAAAATGATGACTTCCACCCCATCAACTCCATAAAAACCATCAGCTACAGCGCCACCTGTATCACCAGAAGTAGCCACCAATACCGTAACTTTTTGGTTGTTGTTGCGCACAAAATATCCAAGACACCTGCTCATGAAGCGCGCGCCTATATCTTTAAATGCCAATGTATTGCCATGAAAAAGTTCTAAAGCAACAACGCCTGTTGATACAGGCTCCAAAGGCATAGGAAAATGCACCGTTGAAGCAACAATATCTTTGAGAACAGCCATTGGAATTACATCCTCAACATAGGGTGCGATGACTTGCAATGCGATTTCTTCATCAGACAAACTTTCCATTTGGTTGAAAAATGTGGTTGGCAAAACAGGAATATGCTCAGGAAAATATAGTCCTTTATCGGGCGCCTGACCTTTGATGGTTGCCGTTTCAAAATTGATGCTTTCCGATTGTCTATTTAAGCTAGAATACTTCATGATGTTATGATTTCAACTCCATATTTTGAAATACCAGATACATACGCTTTGGATTCAATTGCCAATTCATCGAAAACGGATTTCATTTGAACAGCAACGTTTTCCGCAGTTGTGCGATCGCGACTGAGCATGAATAAAGAAGGCCCGCTGCCAGAGATGCCGCCACCCAATGCACCAGCAGCCATGCTTCGTTGTTTTACCAGATCGAAGCCGGGAATTAATTGACTTCTGACTGGCTCTACAATTACATCGGTGAGCGAGCGACTTATCAGCTCATAATCGGACTGCAAAAAACCACTTACCAAGCCCGCTACATTTGCCCATTGTGTAACTGCGGATTTCAAAGCAATTTCTTTGGGTAGAATGGATCTTGAGTAGGAAGTTTTGATTTCTATTTGTGGATGTACAACAGAAATAAAGATGGGTGGTGTTTGTAATTCGATAATATCCAGTGTTGGCGTGTCTCTGATTAATACCAAACCGCCGTAAATGCAGGGTGCTAAATTATCGGCATGCTTAGACCCAGATGCCAAAACCTCTCCTTCCATGGCAAAAGCTACAAGTTCTTTTTTACTGAAAGGAGAACCAAGTAAGATATTTGCTGCCACAACAACGCCTGCCGCACTGGCTGCGCTTGATCCGATTCCACTTCCTGGCTTTATGTTTTTTTCGATGATAATTTCAAAGCCCTGCGACGATTGCAAATGATCCAACATAGCCTGCAATGCAACACCTGCAATGTTTTGCTTGGGATCTAATGGTAAATTGTATGCATCCAAATGCTGAATGCGTATACCCGTTGTCGTTGTTTTTCTTAATTCTATGATGTCGCATGGTTCTTCTAAAGCCAATCCTAAAATATCAAATCCACAACAAAGGTTAGACAATGTACCAGGGCACTTAACTTTTACAGATTGCATAATTATATTTTTGATGTTCTGATGATATCAGCAAAAACGCCACTTGCAGTAACAGCTGCACCCGCACCCGCACCTTTGATAACCAATGGCTGATCTTGATATCTGTCTGTATAAAATAAAACAACATTGTCTTTTCCGTATAGATGATACAAATTGTGTGCAGGATGAATTTGTTGCAACCCTACCTTAGCTTGTCCATTTTCGAAGGTAGCAACAAATTTTAGTTTGTTGCCCTTGCTGTTGGCTGCATCAAACAATTGTTTGAAATGCGCTTCATGTGTTTCCATTGCAGCATAAAAATCTTCAACCGTTCCTACCATACATGCAGCTGGCATAAAGCTGTCGTTTTCTATCGCATCTAATTCAATTATGTTTCCTGCTTCTCTCGCAAGAATCATTATTTTCCTCATAACATCCATCCCACCCAAATCCAAGCGAGGATCGGGCTCTGTATATCCTTCTGCTTGCGCTTGTTTTACTACCGACGCAAAACTGCGTTGTCCATCATAATGATTGAATACAAAATTCAATGTTCCACTCAACACTGCTTCTATTTTATGAACAGCATCACCGCTGTGTATGAGATCATTGATGGTTCCAATAACTGGAAGACCTGCACCTACATTGGTTTCAAATAAAAATTGGGTATTGTATTCCCTCGCAAGGTCTTTTAATTTCTTATAGTTTTGATAGGAAGAAGCTGCCGCAATTTTATTACAGGCAACTACGGCTATGCTTTTCCGTAATAATGTCTCGTACACTGCTGCAACCGGTTCATGGGCAGTGACATCAACAAAAATAGCATTCCGCAAATTCAACGCAAAGATTTGTGAAACATATGATTGAAGGTCGGCCGGCTCCCCGTTTTGCAATTCGCTTTCCCATTGGGTTAATTCAATACCGCTTTCGCTGATTAACATTTTTCTAGAATTCAAGAGACCTACTACACGAATGTTGATGTGTAATTTCTCCCGTAAAAATTGAATTTGCTGCGACAATTGAGATAGGAGTTTCTTTCCCACATTACCCGTTCCTGCAATAAAAACGTTTAACTGCTTAAACGTGGTTTCAAAGAATTCTTCATGCAAAATATTGATGGCCTTTTTCACATCAAGGGTTTGAATAACTGCTGAGATATTTTTTTCAGAGGAGCCTTGTGCAATTGCCCGAATGTTGATGCCATTTCTACCCAATGCACTAAACATTCTACCACTCACGCCCGAGTGATTTTTCATGTTTTCTCCAACAAGTGCCACAATAGACAGGTTGATTTCTATCTTCAATGGCTCTACTTTTTGCAAAGCAATTTCATTGGCAAAAATCAAATTCACCGCAGTTATAGCGCGATCAGACATGTCGCTGTCGATGGCCACTGAAATGGAATGTTCAGATGAGCTTTGGGTAATGAGGATGACGTTAATTTTTTCATTGCTCAATGCTTCAAATAAGCGTTTTGAAAAACCAGGGATTCCAACCATGCCGCTACCCTCTAACGTTATGAGACAGATTTTGTTGATGCTAGAGATACCCGTAACAATGCGATCATTCCCGGCTTCCGCTGGTTGAAGTTCCGATATTTTTGTGCCATAGTCATCCGGTGCAAATGTATTTTTAATCCACACGGGAATTTTCAAATTCATCACAGGTTGAATGGTTGGCGGATAAATCACTTTTGCACCAAAATGCGAAAGCTCCATGGCTTCCTGATAAGAAATTTGACTGATAATTTTGGCATTGCTGCTCAATCGCGGATCTGCGGTCATCATACCACTCACATCTGTCCAAATTTCGAGATGTGTTGCATGTAAAGCTGCTGCAAAAATAGCTGCTGTGTAATCCGAACCGCCCCTACCCAAAGTGCTGGTAACACCATTCGCATCCGAAGCAATAAACCCAGGAACAACCCATACTTGCGATGGATGTTCTGCGCAATATGCTTGAATTTGTACATTGGTCTTTTCGAATTCTACGGCTGCCGAGCCAAAATTGGAATTGGTTACAATTAATTTCCTGGCATCTACCCATTGCGCAGGAAAATGAATTTGCATGGCCGCCGCGATGATTTGAGACGACATCCATTCTCCATAACTCGCCATTTTATCTTTGGTTCTTGGCGTCAATTCATTTAACATCGAAACACCTTCACATAAATTTCTTATTTCAGAAAATGCCTGTCGCAGTATATCAACAATTTTAGGTTGTGCTGCTGGCGCAATCAAAGTTTCCATACAAGTAAGATGTCTTGATTCCATCAAATCCAATTTGGATACATAAGCTTGATTTCCTTTTGAAGCCAATTCAACAGCATCCAATAAAACATCGGTAATACCTCCCAAAGCGGATACCACCACAATGGTTTGGTCGGCTGTATTTGATTTTCCTACAATAGCAATAACCTTCTGAATATTTTCTGCATTGGCAACCGAAGTCCCGCCAAATTTTAATACTTGCATGGTTTGAATAAATTTTTACCTTTTGATAACATCGCCGTTTGCGCTTTGTTGTTCAACATAAACGAAAAGAAAATGCGTACTTGCTCTAAATTAATTTTAAAGTTTTGAAGATAATAATAATTCATCCATTTTTTTGCGAACAATATCAAGATATATTGAATTTCGTTGCTTATTTTCATTTGAATTGAAGTAATGATTGAATATTTTCTCGAAACTTGGCATAAATATTTGAAATGAAAAACATCTAACTCGTTTTCTTCCATTGCCGGTGATAATAAAATGGCATATTGTTTTCAAATTGACAACAAACCATTAACTTACTTGTCATTAAAACATACGCTTTATTATGTACGGAATCGTCAATAAATCAATCGAAGAATTGGTGAAGAACCAATTTGGTGAAGACAAGTGGGTGGACGTAAAAAAATGCAGTGGCATAGACGTTGATTATTTCATCAGCAATCAGCCTTATGATGATGCCATTACATATCAGTTGGCCAATGCCATTAGCGAAGTAATGAACATCCCACTAGAGAAGGTGTTGTATACTTTTGGCGAATGGTGGATTTTAAAAACAACAACCGAAAAATATGAAGGGCTGATGCATGCAGGGGGCAACAGTTTAAAAAAGTTTTTACTGAATTTACCCGAGTTTCACAACCACATCATGTTGATGTATCCCAAACTTACCCCTCCCGAGTTTAAAGTTTCTGATGTAACCGAAAATAGCATTCACATCCATTATTTATCAAAAAGAGTTGGACTGAGCCATTTTGTGCATGGATTGTTGATGGGTTTGGCTAAGCTTTATAAAACACCCGCTACCGTAACATTGATAGAAAGCAATAAGGATTTGATGGATAGCAAAACAGCAGGTAGCGAAATTAATCCGGAATCCGTTAACCAAGAACAATCAATTTTAACACAAGAGATATTTAAAGTAACCTGGTAATTCATGCAGTCTATAGACATACAATTTGACACTACAGATTTTGCTACGATTTTTCCGTTCTATATTTTAATGAACGAAGATTTGGTTATTGTGGCCCATGGCCCATCCATCAACATCATTTCAGCATCACCGTTAGATCAACCATTTGGTGATTTTTTCAACATCAACAGACCCAGTATTGAAAGCCTTAGTTTAGAAAACATTAAAGGCATTTGCAATCAATTAATCATCCTTCAAGCCAAGACAAAAAAAAACAATATCCTTCGTGGGCAATTTAGTTTCAGACCGAAGCAGCATCAAATACTTTTTGTGGGTAGCGCATGGTTTGAATCATCTGAAGGCTTTACAGAATCTGGATTATCCTTATTTGATTATGCACCGCACAATTCATCTATTGATTTGCTCCATCTTTTAAAAACACAGCATATTGCCAATGCAGAACTCGTAGAAGTATTGAGTAGTTTAAAATCTCAAAAAGCAGAATTAGAAAAAGTTCAAAAAGAATTGATTGCTATTTCCTCTTCTTTGGAAGATAGCAATATGCGTTATGAGTATGTAAACAAAGCAACATCAGAAGCTATATGGGATTGGAACATGCTCACTGGTGAAATGTATTATGGCGATGGATTTGAGAAATTATTTGGCTACGTTACACATAAACAAAAAGGCAATTTCAATACCTGGGAAAAACGCATTCACCCCAATGATTTGGACCGTGTGATGAATAACATCCATGCTTTTATAGATGATTTGGAGTTGAACAAATGGACAGCAGAATACCAATATTTGAAATCAGATGGAACATATGCTTACGTAATAGACAAGGGATTCATCATTAGAGATCTGTATGGCAATGCCATTAGAATGATTGGAACCATGCAAGATATTACAGCTCAAAAATTAGAAGAACAGCATCTGCGTTTATTGGAGTCCGTTATTGTAAACACCAATGATGGCATAATCATTACCAAAGCAACCAGAGGAAATCCTATTATATACATCAATGAGTCATTTACAAAAATGACGGGATACACTTTTGCGGAATTGGAAGGAAGGAGTCCTAACATATTGCAAGGGCTCTTGACGGATGATCTTGAAAATGAAAAACTCAGAAAAGCCGTAAAAGATTATCAACCTTGCGAAATCAATACCATCAATTATAAAAAAAATGGCGAAACGTTTTGGGCTAATATTATCATAAAGCCCATCGCCAATAGCTCAGGGGTTTATACCCATTGGATTGCCATCACCAGGGATTTTACAGAAATCAAAAGCATGTCGGAATCCTTGGAAAACCAGAAAAATTTTTATGACGAGATTTTAAACAACATTCCTACCGATATTGCCGTTTTTGACCCCAAACACAATTATATCTTTCTGAATCCATATGCTGTGCGTAATGAAGAAATCAGAAAATGGATGATCAACAAGAATGATTTGGATTATGCAAAAATGAAAGGAATAGACAACAGCATTGCAATGAAACGTTGGGATTATTTTGAAAGGGCTGTTGCGAGTAAATCTACCGTACAATGGGTTGATGAACACAAAACCACAGAAGGCAAATCCAATTTTGTATTGAGAAATTTATATCCATTTTTTCAAAACAAAGAATTAAAATTTGTAATTGGATATGGCATCGATGTTACAGAAAGAAAACTGGCTGAAAACAAATTGATTGAGGCATTAGAAAATTTGAGAAAAACCAACCTCGAGCTAGAGCAATTTGCTTATGTTGCCTCTCACGATTTGCAAGAACCGCTTCGCATGGTAACCAGCTTCCTCACACAATTGGAAAAAAAATACGAAAGTCAATTAGATGATAAAGCCAAGGAATATATATATTATGCCGTAGATGGTGCCAAACGAATGCGTCAAATCATTTTAGATTTACTAGCATTTTCAAGAGCTGGAAAAGATGATGAAATGAAAGGGCCGGTGGATTTAAATGATATCGTTGATGAAATAAAAGTGCTTTACAAACAAAAAATTTCGGAAACAAAAACCATCATTCATTGTCCTGTACTTCCAACCGTTAGTGCCAACAAAACCCCCATCCGACAAGTGTTCCAAAACCTCATCAGCAATGCCATCAAGTATGGAAGATCAGATGTAGCACCTGAAATAGATATTTTATGTGAAAAAAAAGAAGATTGTTGGGAAATCATTTTCAAAGACAACGGCATTGGAATTGAAGCTGCATATTATGATAAAATTTTTGTCATATTTCAACGCTTGCACAACAAGAATGAGTATGAGGGCTCTGGAATTGGATTGGCCATCACCAAAAAAATAATGGAAAGTATGGGTGGAAAAATTTGGGTTACTGCCAACGAAAATCATGGATCGTCTTTTCACATCACTATTCCTTTTTCAGCATAAAACCATTATATTTGTTAGGATACGTGGTGTTGTTTTGACATGTATTCTTGAAAAGCATTTAAATTATACACATGGAGCCAATTGATATTTTATTAATTGAAGACAACGACGGCGATATTCTTTTAACAAAAGAAGCCTTAGAAACGAAGTCGATGATTAACCATATGGCTATTGCTAAAAATGGTGTAGATGCCATTGCTTATGTAAACGACATGCTTGAAAACAGTTCGATGATTTTTCCGGATTTGATATTATTGGACATCAACCTTCCTAAAAAAAATGGCCACGAAGTGTTGGAATTTATTAAAACACATAAGCAGTTGAAACAAATACCTGTTATTGTTTTAACCACTTCTTCATCAGACAAAGACATTTTTACTTCTTATCAACATCATGCCAACTGTTACATAACAAAACCAGTTGACATCATGGGTTTTATGGATACCATTTCGAAAATAGAAGACTTCTGGGTGAATATCGTTCGCTTACCGAAACATTATAAATAATTGTATAAATGAAAGACATTGAGCAATTAAATTTGTTGATCATCGAAGACAACTTCGGAGATTTTGTCTTGATTAACGATTATATCGAAGAACAATTTGTAAACGCTACCGTTACACATGCTACCCGATTTGGAGATGCCGAAAAATTGTTATCCAACTATGCAAATATATACGATGCCATTCTGTTGGATTTAACCCTGCCAGATAAACAGGGCGAAGCACTTATCACAGAGATTACTCAAATTCGCCCATCCATACCCGTTATTATATTAACAGGATATGGAGATTTGGCTTTTAGCATTCGTTCTTTAACATTACAAGTTTCAGATTATTTATTGAAAGACGACATTACGGCTTCTGCTTTGTACAAAAGCATTAAATACAACATCGAAAGAAAACGCAACAATTTACTGCTACAAGAATCCGAAAAAAGATACAGCAATTTATTTCAATTGAGTCCGCAGCCGATGTGGATTGTAAGTTTGGATGGCTATTCATTTTTGCAGGTTAACAACGCCACAGTCAATCAATACGGGTATACTGAAGAGGAATTTTTAAACATGTGCTTGTTTGATTTGGTAATAGATGACATGGAATTTGAGGAAAGAAATCAAATGGCATTATCCATTTCTGAAAGTAAAAATGTTTACAAAGGAAGATTTAAGCACCTCAAAAAAAATAGGGAAATTATTGATGTAGATATTTACAGCAGTTTAATTCAGATCAATAACATGCATTACGAGTCAACAATTGCGATTGATGTGACCGAGAAAATAAGAATGGAACATCGCATCACCAAGGCCATCATCAAAACACAGGAAGACGAGCGTTATGAAATTGGCACAGAATTACACGACAATGTTTGTCAAATTTTAGCGAGTAGTCAATTGAGTTTACAAATGCTTACAGACAAGATTTCTCCATCCGAAACCAAATGGATAGATAAGTCGAAAACATTGATAGGCTTGGCTTTGGAGGAAATAAGAAACATTTCACATCGCTTGGCACCAACATTTTATGATAGTTTTTCGATAGTTGATACATTCAAAGATTTGTTGGAGAATTTCAATACCGAAAGCAAATACGATTGCATGATAGAAGTAGATGTGCCATCTATGCAATCAAAAATCAATACCGATTTGCAGTTGAATTTGTACCGCATTTTACAAGAGCAACTTCGAAACATTTCCAAATATGCCCAAGCTAAGCAAGTAACCATACAACTGTATGAAGAAAAGAATAAGCTCTGTTTCAACATCATCGACGATGGCATTGGTTTTGATCCCTACCAAGTTAAAAAAGGAATTGGGCTGGCCAACATCAAACGTCGTGCAGAGTTGTTTGCTGGCAAAATGGAAATCATTTCCTCCGTTGGAACAGGTTGTACCATTAATATTGTAATTCCGCTTAATAATTAAAATCCATTACGGTATTTATTCCGTAGCGTTTATGTGGCTGCATAGAAACACCAAGACTTTGAAATGCAGGTTCGAGGCAAACTTTCCGGTGGCCGAGTGAGCTGATGCCTTCATCAATCAGGAGGTTTAATAAAACATTGATGGGCTCATCATTTCCATATTCACAACATTCTCCATAGAAAGCAGACTGACATCCAGAAAATGAGCGATCATGACCAATGTACCCTACCAAACCACCATGATAGGCATGACAGTGTGCGCTTGTAAACATCAAAGAGTCGGGCAACAGCAAACGGGAATTGGGTTGTAGTTTTTTCAGGTCTGTAATGAGGGAGTTGAAATAATAATTCCTAGTTTCTTTTTTTTGATATTTTTTGTTCTTGGGATTGAGGAGTACGGTTTGCAAAAACAGTTTAGGGTTGAGTCTAACCATGTTGAGGATCCAGATTATTTTTTTCTCGTTGGGTGTCATGTAATCTGCATTGGCAGCAGTGTTGCAAGCGTTGTAGGCTTTGGAATTCCATAGTGGAGAAAAGCTGGCGAGCGGATTGGAAAGCGAATCATTGTTGGGGTTTGCAACAGCGTTGGCAAAAGGAAATGCGTTTAAAAAAGCAACAAAAATGCTTAGACGAAATAAAGTAGGCATAGGCAATGATTGTAGGGATGAATAAAAAAGTTGATTAAAAATAAGTTGGAAAAAATTGGGAGGGTGTTAATAGAATGAGAAAGAAAATGGGATATGGGGTGGAAAAAGTGTGGATTAAGGTGAAAAAAAATGAAGGTTGTGCAGGTGCTTTTTTATTGTGCGAACGTTTAAAATTTCAATGCTTTTTATATTCGTGATAAAAACAAAGATATGCGTGCATATTCGTGTAAAATAATCTTTTGGGAATTTAAAAATCTTAATACATTCGAAAGTAGTATAAAATAAAAAAACCGAGTCGCCCCGGTTTGAATGTTTGCACAACGGAATAATCCTTATTGTGATTTGCTTCCTTGCAAATATAAAAAGAATATTTACAGCACAAAATAAAATCATATTTATGTCAAAAAAAGTTCTTGGTCTTGATTTAGGAAGCACATCTATAGGATGGGCATTTATTGAAGAAGGAAAAAATAAATCAAATATTTTAAAAACCGGTGTAAGAATCATTCCATATTCAGCGGATGAAAAAGATCAGTTTACAAAAGGGCAAGCTATTTCTGTAAACAAAGACAGAACCTTAATGAGAACTGCAAGAAAAACCAACCATAGATACAAATTAAGGAAGCAAAATCTCATTCAGTTATTAAGTAAAAACGAAATGCTGCCTGATGACATCTCAATAAGAAAAATTGATGCATTGAGTCTTTATGGACTTAGAGCAAAAAGTTTACATCAAAAAATTGAACTAAAAGACTTAGGAAGAATTCTATTCCATCTTAATCAAAAAAGAGGCTATAAAAGTTCTAGAACTGCTCCAGAACAAGAAGGTGACAAAAAGGTAAGTGATTATTTAAATGAAATAAAAGAAAGAAAAGACACGCTTGAAAAAGCAAACCTTACAATTGGCGCATATTTCTATCAAATGTTATTAGAAGACCGCCACTACAGAGTTAAACAAAACGTATTTCCTAGGGAATGCTATATAGATGAATTTAATAAAATCTGGGATAGTCAGCATAAACATTATCCTGAAATATTGACTTCAGAAAAAAAAGTAATTTTTAGAGATGAAATAATATTTTATCAAAGAAGATTAAAGTCTCAAAAGGGACTTGTTGGCAAATGCAATTTTGAACTATTTCATAAAGTAACGCCCAAAAGCTCTCCATTATTTCAGTTTGAAAAAATATGGGAAAGCATTAATACCATTACACTAACTAATAAATACAATGAACGATTTGAGATTACATTAGAAAAGAAAAAAGAGATATTCAATCATCTTGACAAAAATGAAAAGTTGACCAAAACTGATTTACTAAAGATACTTGGGCTTAAAAGAACTGATGGATGGTATCCAAATGAACAAATTGATAAAGCTGGATTACAAGGGAACACTACTAAATCAAAAATCATAAAAACATTTCAAAAATTAAATATCAAAAGAGATGATTTATTGAAATTTGAATTGAATTTAAAATATAGCGGAGACACAGGTGAGATTTTGCAACCTGAAATGATCGATGCAGGTTTTGAAAAAGAACCACTTTACAAATTATGGCACTTATTGTACTCAGTAGATGAATCCAAAGAACTCATTAATATTCTTAAACGCGACTATCATTTTTCAGATGAGGAAGCTGAAGAGTTAAATAAGATTGATTTTAAAAAACAAGGATTT
>CAIQHJ010000070.1 GCA_903871575.1 uncultured Bacteroidota bacterium | reverse complement strand
TGTATACCGCCATATAATATTTCATCTGCTTGTAGAATAGCATCTCTACCATCAATGAAGCCAGGACTACATGGCTGCAATTTCATTCCTTCTGTCACCAATTTCATTGCAATGGAATTTCCGCCGGCACCATTGGCATCGTAAAGATTCGTGTTGATGGTTCCTACCTGATTAATGATGTTCCAAGTCATGTCCCACAACGTAGCACACCAAATTTCTCCTCTATCGTGTACTGCTGTAGATATCGTTGCTGCATACACTTTGTTATTCACTGCAAAATTGGTACAATATTTTTGAGATCGGATTCCTGTTCCTGTTGGCGTTTGTCCCGAAGCGTAAGTGCCCACTGATCTTGGTGAATTGAATCCGGTATTCACAGTTGCGGTTGACCAGTTTTGGGTAAACATCAATCCATAATAATCGCTCCAACCTTCACCCATCTGCTCTGCATTTGATAAGCAACCTGCTTGCGCTGGACCTCCAGTCAACCTGTTGCTGGTACCATGTGAAAATTCATGTGATACAATTCCATTGTCTACATCGCCATCCTTTTGCGGATTACCACTCCATAAATACATTTGCATTCTTCCACTGCTTCCATCAGCTGGTGTGGCGAAATTCGCATTATTGGTTCCACTTCCATCCTGAGCATCTGCCAACACATAATCATTTTCTGCACCACCTCTTCCAAGATTGCTGGCCTGAAAATTACCAGAAACTTCATCAAATCCATATTGATACATGATGTCGTGTATGATATTATTCCAGTAAAACAAGTTGGTGATGTTGAACTGTTGATTTTGAACAGGCGTTGTTTGCGTTGGAGTAACGGTAAAGCTTGGGGTAAAATCAAAACTTAATGGATCAACCGAGCTGGTAGAATTTGCCGGCAACCCTGTTCCATTGTTTCCATTTCTATCTTCCTGAGCCCAAACATTATTACCTCTGGTGTAATTGAAATCCAATGTGCCATTGTTGTGCCAATTGAGTGTAGTGGCATTGCCCGGCGCAGCAGTCCAAGGATTGGATCTGGTAGCGGGAGCTCCTCCACTGTGTATTGGACTTTCGGCAGGGAATGGAATTACTCGATAGGTTGCATTGTTTATCAAATTCGGACTGCTAGGTCTTGTTGACTTATTCACCAAGTCGTTCCAATTTAAAAACGCAGGAAGGTCTGAAGTCTTTTCCGAAACAATAGCATGCACTTCGTTGTGATGCTCCGAAATCTTTTTATCTTTTGATGGCAAATCCCAGTTACAGGTTACCGTTAGGTTGTTGAAATCAACAACAGCATTGTTATTGCTGTTTACCCTTACCATCCAATAATCGGATGTGGATGTTGGAATAAAATATATCTGCCATGCCAACACTACTTTTTTTCCATCCTCAATAGGCACCCACATCAATTCAGCTGTAATGTTTTCCCTGGCAATGCCCATGTTATCAAAGCGAATGAAATGCCCATTTTTTTCACTGCCCATCACCAATGGTTTTCTTTGAAAAGAGATGTTTTTATTTTTTAAAGCAGTTTCTACTGCAATATCAGCCGTGATACTCGGCAACCTTGCGCCTTCAATTTTTTTCTCGATGCTGCCAATTTTCCCCCCAGATTTAGAAACTAAGTTTCCGTTCTTAAATGCTAGCACCAAAATTTGGTTGTATACAGGCAAGCCCAAATAAGATTGTTGCAAATAAACCAACTGCACTTTGGCTGTCTTATCAAAGTAAGAATCACTCACAATGCTGTTGTCGATATCTGTTGCATTCCATCCAATGGCCTTTGCATTTTTGGCAACCAAATCTTTGGCAATGGCCAAATTATCGACCTGCGCTTTTAAAGAAACAAAACCCAAAACAAAAACCAATAGTAGTAGACTTTTTTTCATAAAAAATGTAATGATTCCAGCCTTGTTGTTTTAAAAAAGCCAGATGAATTTGAGAATAAAAAATTGAGGTGTAAATTAATGAATTTTATGCTCTCTTTGAAGTGTGTTTAATAAAAAAAGGGCTTCAAACCTTGAAGCCCTTGACAAAAGAAGCTAAATATATTTTTATTGTTTTATTACTTTCGTCGATTTCAAGCGATTTCCATTTCCATCTGATAAAACAAGTAAATAAGTACCTGAAGAAACATGCTTGATGAAGACTTCCATTTTCTCATATGATGCTTGAAGCGTGTATGATTTTTGATAAACCTTAGCGCCTTTGCTGTCATATATGGTAATTACTTTTGCTTGGTTGACATTGCTAAAATATTGCACACTAAAATTGCCATTATTTGGATTGGGGTACACAAAAATATTTGTACTTGCAGAATCTGAAATTGCAATGGTGTTTGAAATATTGTCGCATCCATTTAAATCTTTAGCGGTGTAGGCGCCTCTATCTTCATAGTTAACGGTAATGCTGTTACCTGTAACTCCTGCAACTAGATTGCCATTTTTATACCAATTGTAGGCGCTACTCGCAGGAACAGAGTTGGCAGTTAATGTGGTTGTTAAACCAGGATATAAATTTCGTACAGGGTTAGCCGTTATTTG
>CAIQHJ010000069.1 GCA_903871575.1 uncultured Bacteroidota bacterium | reverse complement strand
GTAGGCGTTGTAGCAGATGCAACATATTGAATACTGTTTCCAATACACGGCGTTGCACTACCCGAAATTGCAGCTACTGCAGGCGGTAAATAGGTGGCATTCAAAGCGCATGTTCTTGCAGCACTTACCGAACAAGCTGTAATGGCAACAATAGATATGGTGTCTTTTGTAAACCCGCTATTAAAAGTAACGATGGCAGCTGTGTCATTAACACCGGCAACACTTATCCGAGTTAATGTTGCATTTGCTCCTGATAACAATCTCCAAATATAACCAGTAGCATAAGTTACTTTTTTGAATCTATATGTTGATGAAGCAACTCCACAAACATTGGTGACTGCAGCAATAGAAGTTGGACTAAACTCTTTTTGAACTGTGCCTGGTGTAGCAGCAATTCTTTTATATACCGTTAAACTTCTAACGCTGTTGCTTACGCCACAAGCATTCATCGCAATGATTGAAATAGCACCACTCACAAAATTATTGACGAAGCTAACTCTAATGGATGTATCACCTTGCCCAGATAGCAACATCACACCTTCTGGTAAAGACCAATAGTAGATCGTTGTGTTGGCCAGCTTTGCAACTTTATAGGTTACTGCAGTGCTATTGCTTGCTGTTCCGATGGCAGCACAAACATCCGTTAAGCCACTGATGCTTCCTGGCATACCCGGAACAGTTGTATTAACAGTAACGCGTACACTATCTTTACACGTACTGCTTCCATCATTCACTGTACAAGAATACAAAGTTGAAACGGTAGGACTAACTGTAATGGTTGGTGTTGTTGCGCCATTCGACCAAAGGTATGTGGTGGTTGAAGGAGCAGAGCTTGCAATGGTTGTGAGCAACATGCTGCTTCCTGTGCATATGGTTGTATCGTTGTTGATGATGTTTGCAGTACAATTGACGTTGCTGGGTATATTGCTTTGAATTTTTTCTTCTGCATATCTGTTCTCACTGCTGATTGAAGAAGGCAACTGGGCAGTAACCATCTCTTGAGCCAATACCGTAAAAAAAATACCAATAAATATTTTTATCTTTTGTTGCATGTGGATTTTATTTTAAAATAAGCATTCGAAAGTAATCAATTAATCTCAATCAAATTATTAAGTTTTTGCATTCAAGGGGCAATTAAAAAAGCCACCATTTTTGGCGGCTCTTCTTTTTTGTAAAACCCAAATTTACAAAGTACTGATGTAGTTATTAATATTGTTTAAGTTGGTAATCACCGGCGTGATGGCTATATGTTGAAAATTCCCGACAGCTGGAAATGTTGTTGTTATTGAAAGATGCCCTAAAAAATAATTTCCACCTTGCTTTGAAATTACGGATATAGTAACTGGCTCATTTACCGGTATGTTTTCCGACTGAAATTCTCTGTCTACCGGATTTCCGCGCATGCCCACTACCGACGAACGATTATCAAACGATGTAAATACTATTGTATTTGCATTCGTATAATTGGAAGGTAACACAACAGCTAATTTTGTCAATTGATTGGATGGTGTGTTTACAAATTGATCGCAATTGATCCATCTCATTTGGTTGGTAATTACCTCGTAATTGTTACCAAGGCCAGGAAGTATAAAATTAAAACTATCTTGAACAAGTATCCAATTGCTGGCAGGTGGCGCCATCATATCTCCTTTAAACACTTGCATGCCTTGTATTGAAGGTTGAGCAAATTGATACTTGATGGATATTGGGCGATCATATTTGATGGCTAGTGGTTCATTATTCGATGACAACAAATTAAAATCAAAGGCACCGCCGGTTTCCAACAATTCACCATATGATGTAGTTTGCGCTCCCATTCGAACCATATCTCCAATGCTATTCAATAATATAGATTTCATTTTTACCAACCCGAAATATGGCTGATTGTTGGGGGTTATTAAATCTCCGCCCATCAAGCTGAGGGACAAACCAGATGCTGATTGAAAATTGGTCATTGCGCCAGCATTCAATTGAAAACTGTCGGCAAATACTTCCATGCGAAGATCCTCTCTAAGTCTCGAAACCTGCATCGTTTCGGTTATGGTTGTACACCAAGATGTATCTGGTCCAGCGTTTGGATCAGTTACAATAATATCTAAATTTTTCTGACAACTCGAAAGTATAGATATCATAAAAATCAAGATCAAAACATGTTTCATTTTCATACCCATTGATTGTTGTTGATTAGATGCTATTTGTGTTTGTTTTGTTGCCTTATTTCAAATCCATTCGAATGCCCAGTTTCAATCCAGCTGTATGATACTTTTGTTTAAGTGTCAGTTCTGCTTTGCTGATGGTGGAAAAATTATAACGGAAATAAGGCTCTCCAAACAATTTAATTTTTTCATTTAAATTATAATAAAACGAAATCGCAGCCAATCCGCCAATTCCAATATTCGTTTTAAACTGATAAGGTGTTTGGGTATCATTTGCGTTTATTTTTACCGGCGTTAATGACCTATCGAGCACTTCTCCCTGATTCCAACTGTGTGCATTGATGATGACGCCTGCATTATAATTGATATTCCACCTTCCTTTTGCTGTTTCATATCCTATACTAACGGGAATGTCTAGTGTACGATAAGTGTTGTACGTTGTTTTATACCTTGTACTGGTTGATTGGTAACTTCCAATCGTATCTCCTGCAGCATTGACGATGTACATCAACTGAATAATATTTCCTTGTGCGTATTTAAACTTCTCATTGATTTGACTATAGTTTACGCCGCCTCGAATACTCAAACCATTATTAAATACTTTGGTGTAACGCAAACCAAAACTATATGCAGAAGAAAAACGTGTTGATTGTTTTCTCATTTGTAAATAAGCAGAATTGGGGGTGTCATTGAATTGTCGAATCACATAATCTGCGCTGGAATAAACATCCAAATATTTTTTGTTGTGTGCAGGATTAGGATTATTCACAGGACAAGGAATGGAAATCTCTTTTTTATTCATTAGCTGAATGTTGGGTTGAAAAATCAATTGGTGTTTGATTAATTCAGCTGTTTCAGTCTGTTTTTCGAGGGTTGTATTGTCGGCATTATTGAAAGAATCAATAGCAACGAATGCTGCATTTTCTAATGCTGATGTTTCTGGTGTTTTTGAAACCTGCATTTTATGTTTTCCTGCTGTTTTACTTGATTTGTTGCGACGCATGATTTCTTCAAATCCTACATTAGAATTGACTGTTGTATGATTCGAATTCATCAGATTCTTTTCATTTTTAATAGCTGGAAATCGACTTTCTGCATCTTCTTTTTTTGTTTCTGTGTTGGAAGAACGGTTGCTGTTATTTGTTATTAGAGTATTTGAATTGTCGTTTGTTGGAGTGCTGTTGGGTTGATTTTTTAATTTTGTATTTGACACCTCGCTTGATGTGTTATTGGTTTCACTATACGATGATGACTTGGATTTATTATCATCATTAATTGTTGAAATCTTGTTATTCCAATTCCAAAAAACAACAGCACCAATAAGCAAAATTATGAAAGCACCCAGCCATCGAAGCCGAGCATCATTAATAAAATTCCACCAAAAACCAGCCCTTCTTTTTTTATCTCTATTGCGTTCAATATTTTCCCAAATGTAAGCGGGTACAGCTGGCTCATACTGCTCCAGTTGGTTTTTAAATTTTTCTTCAAATGGTAAATTCTTTTTCATTTTTTATTGTTTATGCCTCGCATTCACTTTCAAATAGCAACTTGATGCAAATCGATTAATTGTTTTTGAAGAAGTTGTCTGGCTTTCGACAGTTGACTTCTGCTGGTTCCGGCGTTGATGCCCAACATGTCTGCAATTTCTTCGTGTCGGTAACCTTCCATCACATACAAACTAAATACAATTCTGTAACCATCTGGCAGTGCATGAATGAGTGCCAGAATATCCTTTTCATGTAAGTGTTCAAATGCGGTGGGCTCTTCTTTACACAAATAATCTTTCTCAGCAACATCCTCACCATATATTTCTTTGCTATAACGAGTGAGCGTGTACTTTTTTAAAGCGGTATTCACCACAATTTTTCTTATCCAACCCTCCAACGATCCTTCATTTTTAAATTGCTTTATTTTATCAAAAACTTTGATAAAGGCATCTTGTAAAATATCTTCTGCATCAGCCATATTGCGGGCATAACGAAGTGATACACCCAGCATGCGCCCAGCGTACATGTCAAAAACCGCTTTTTGTGCAACGGAATTTTGACGAATGCATCCATTTATGAGTTGTTCTTGGGTCAAATTATGGCTAATGATCTGTTCATCAACTTAATTAGCTAGATGCTTTTTTATTAAAATTTGTTGCCTGATGTTCAGATTACTAATGTAACCATTATCATTGAAGAACTAAATAGTTAAATTGCATGTAGTTTATATCAATTCATGAATACAGCAGAAGCCTTATATCATCAAATGAAGTCTGAAAACGATTTGCTGCACATGCAACTTCAAGACTTAGAATACATGATTCAGCTTCGAGAAGAATCGTTAGAAGAACTGAAACAAACAGCCAAGCAGGTGAGTGAGTTGCGTAGCAAATTAGACAACAACCTCATTCAATTTGAGCACATGCAAAACATCATTGGAGATCAAGATCAAAAAGCTGTTGGGGCTAATAGAAGAGAAAATGCGATGGAGGAGGAAATGTTACAAAGCATTGCTTCAGAACAAGCATACTATGAAATTAGCAAAGCGCATCAAAGTTTACAACTGGCATTAGATGATGCGCAGATGCAATTGTCTGAGGCTGTATTGTTGTATAAAGAAAGAGCCGATTTGCAAAAAAAAATAATTGCATTGGAAAGTAATTTGGAAATGGCTTTATTAGACAATCAATTTCTAAAAGAAGATTTATTAGCGCTTCGTCAAAAAGAAAACATAGCCGCAAGCATTGATCAATTAAACGCTAACTCATGAATATAGCAGACATCAGAAAGGAATATAAGATGCAATCATTGTTGGAAACAGATATTGAACAACATCCGATTGCACAATTTGAAAAATGGTGGCAACAAGCAATTGAAAGTCACATCGACGAAGTGAATGCCATGACATTGGCAACCGTAGGTGCACACGGAATGCCATCTGCCAGAATTGTTTTGCTAAAAGGATTTGATGCAGAAGGGTTTACATTTTTTACCAATTATGAAAGCAGAAAAGGCAAAGAGTTGGACAATCATCCACAAGCCGCGTTGGTTTTTTTCTGGAAAGAGTTGGAGCGACAAATTAGAATTGAAGGGCTCGTTGCTAAAATAGATGCAGCAGCAAGCGATGCCTATTTTCATTCTAGGCCAACAGAGAGTCAGATTGGTGCATGGACATCGCCACAAAGCAAAGTGATTGCGTCGAGAACTTTTTTAGAGGAAAAATTTCAGGAGATGGCAGCTTCATTCGAAAATCAAGACATCAATCGACCATCATTTTGGGGTGGTTATAAGCTAAAACCGAGTAAAATTGAGTATTGGCAAGGTAGAGCAGGTAGATTGCACGACAGAATTCAATATGAACAAAGCGTAGATGGGGCTTGGACAATAAATAGATTAGCTCCATAAAATTGATAAGTTGACTGAACTATTCAACCAACTTATCAAAAAATGAAACTAAGCTTTCTTTGCAGCAGCCGCTTTTTTAGCAGTTGCAGATTTCACAGCAGCTGTAGATTTTGCTGGTCTTGTTTTGCCGAAACTTCCAGCAAAAATTTTTCCTTTTTTGGTTTTGATATCACCGCGTCCCATATGTATTTGTTTATTTAGTGTAATAATAAAATAAAAAAGCAAGACGCCAAAGCATCTTGCCTTTAATCTTTTTTTGCAAATTAGATTTTAGCAGACAATTCTTTACCTGCTTTGAATTTTGCAACTTTTTTAGCTTTGATTTTAATAACCGCACCAGTTTGTGGATTGCGACCATTGCGAGCAGCTCTTTTGGTTACAGAGAAAGTTCCAAAACCAACCAAAGTTACTTTGTTACCGCTTTTCAAAGTTTTAGTTACTGCTTCTACGAATGAGTCGATAGTCGCATTTGCTTGAGTTTTTGTGATGCCAGCATCATCAGCAATTTTTGCAATTAATTCAGCTTTGTTCATAATAATTTGTTTGAAAATTTTAACTGCAACAAATATAGTAGGTATTTAATTTCAACAAAATTATTTTATCAAAATCATACAGATGTAAAAATCGCTGTAAGTCAACATTAGAAAGG
>CAIQHJ010000068.1 GCA_903871575.1 uncultured Bacteroidota bacterium | reverse complement strand
GGTTTTAAAATCGTTGCGAGATCTTGGCAATACGGTTGTGGTGGTGGAGCATGATGAGATGATGATGCGCGAAGCCGATCATATTATTGACATGGGTCCATTGGCCAGCCATTTGGGAGGAGAGGTTATAGCTACCGGAAATTATGACGAAATTGTAAGTAACCCCAAAAGCTTAACAGGGAAATATTTATCGGGCGCTTTAAAAATTGAACCGCCAACCATGGTAAGAAAATGGACACGCAGCATTCAATTGAAAGGCGCAATGGAAAACAATCTTAAAAACATTGATGTCGTTTTCCCGTTGAATGTAATTTGTGCCATTAGTGGAGTAAGTGGAAGTGGTAAAACAACTTTGATCAAACAGATTTTATATCCAGCATTAAAAAAATGCAAAGGAGAATTTAGCGATAAACCGGGTTTGTTTAAAGCATTAGAAGGCGATATAGATGGCATCAAGGATATTGAAATGATTGATCAAAATCCAATTGGAAAATCAAGTCGGAGTAATCCCATTACCTACATAAAAGCATATGATGAAATCAGAGAATTATATGCCAACCAACCACTGAGCAAGCTTCGTGGATTTATGCCTAAGCATTTTTCATTTAATGTAGACGGAGGCAGATGCGATGCTTGTAAAGGAGAAGGCGCTCAAATTGTAGAGATGCAATTCTTGGCAGATGTGCACTTGGAATGTGATGTTTGCAAGGGTAAAAAATTCAAAGAAGAAGTGTTGGAAGTGAAGTACAACGATGTGAGTATTCACGAGTTGTTGGAGATGAGTGTTGATGATGCCATTGCTTTTTTTGGTAAGGATGATAAAATGGGTAAGGCAATTGCCAGAGCCATTCAACCGTTATCGGATGTAGGATTGGGGTATGTAAAATTGGGACAATCATCCAGCACGTTGAGCGGAGGAGAAGCGCAAAGGGTGAAGCTGGCTTCATTTTTGGGCAAAGGAAAATCGCAGGGAAATTTATTGTTTATTTTTGATGAACCAACAACCGGGTTACATTTTCACGATATCAAAAAACTCTTGGCATCTTTTAATGCTTTGGTAGAGCAAGGCCATTCCATCATCGTTATAGAGCACAACACCGATGTATTAAAAAGCTGCGATTGGATTATTGATTTGGGTCCCGAAGCCGGCGAGGGTGGTGGTAATTTGGTGTTTGCAGGAACGCCGGCGGAATTGAAGAAAAGCAAGAAAGGGAATACGGGGAGGTATATGTAGGGGGATGCAGAATGTTTGGCGTTTGGTGTTAGGGGTTTTGTTTTGTTTTAAATTTTGCGATATTGCAATATTGTAATATTACGTGTACCCAGCTGACATAGCCAAATATTTCCACTGATATTTCTTCAGCGACAAATTTCAGTCACTTCTTTATTTTTACTAGCTGATTAAAATAAATTGCAAGCAAGTAATTCTAAAAAATATCCCTTGAGTGAAATTAAACTGGACAATATTCCACCATCCATTTAATTCCAAACTAATAATCCCTATACATCACAAAACAATTAAAGCAACGAATATCTCAAATTGGCATTTCAATATTTTCGCTAGCTGAAAGCCCTTGGAATATTTTGTTGACTTCTTAATTACTTTCAACTGTACAATAATCTTAGTCTGTTTTCATTTTCATAGCATGTTTGCCTAACGCTTCAGGCGCATCATTGCAAATTAAAATGGCATTACCAATGGGCAAAGCAATATTTAACATTTCAGTATGCTTAGTTTTCTGGAAACATAAAGTCAGGGCCGGCAATATCTTTGAGTCGAAGGGTTTTGGAAAATTCTCCACCCAAGACAAATTATAAAAAGTAAAGCTTCTTCAGCATAGCCGTTGAAGTTGAAGTGAAGATGGATGAGTGGCATGAGTAATATTTTAAAAATTGTTTGAATAAACCGATAAACGCCAAACGTCTTACGAAAACCCCCAAACACTCAACGCCAAACGATTAACGCCAAACCCTAAACCTCAAAAAAAACAATGAACCCCAAACATTGCTATCTCAACCTATCACTCTCCGCAATAATCTTATTGTCTTTTCTGATACCCGCAATTGCCAAAATGATGAAGATAATGATCAATAAATGGATGGCAGCTCCAATGGCAAGTGTGCCCTCTTTAAAAGTTTTTATGAGAAAGAAGTAATAAATCAATAAACTGATTTCAATAAAAAAAGCCGCTATACAAAACTTGATTTGTTGATTTCTGTTTTTGTATAAAAAAATGCTGATTAGGCTCACAACGCCAACGGCTGTTGTTAGAATAGGATTGTCCATTCCTTTAATTTCACTGAATAAGCCAATTGTACCTTGTTCAGCAATTAAATTGCCTGCATAAAAAGTAATTTTAAGACTAACAAAAGAACAGGTTGCTGCGAGTAAAAGCCATATGGTTTGAATGCGTTGTAACATAAAAAATGTTTGTAGTTTGTTGTTTGGTCGCTGCGCTCGTTTGTTGTTTTTGTTCGGATATACCTTTTAATTTCCTGTACCCAACTTTTACCCCGAGTTGTCGGGGCAGGCTTTTTTAAATTGGATATTTTACATTCCTACCCCAATTCCGGATACAAAGGAAATTGCTCCATAAACTTCCATACTTCTTCTTTTACAGCAGCTATCGTTGCTTCGTTGTCGATGTCCATCAATACGCGATCAATGAAATCAACGACTGTTTGCATGTCTGCTTCCTTCATGCCCCTGGTTGTAATAGCGGGAACGCCTACACGAATACCGCTGGTAACAAACGGACTCTTATCATCATAAGGAACCGCGTTTTTATTTAGTGTGATATGAGCTAAATCAAGTGTTTCCTGGGCTTTTTTACCAGTAATATTTTTATTGCGAAGATCAATCAACATCAAATGGTTGTCGGTGCCGCCGCTGATGATTTGATAATCTTTGGCTACAAACGCGGCTGCCATGGCTTGCGCATTTTTTTGAACTTGCTTGGCATAAACAGTAAACTCATCAGAAAGCAATTCTCCGAAAGCCACTGCTTTAGCGGCAATCACGTGTTCCAATGGTCCGCCCTGTGTGCCAGGAAAAACCGCCATGTCCAGCAAATTGCTCATCATTCTGATGTTGCCTTTCAAATCTTTTAAACCAAATGGATTTTCAAAATCTGTCTTCATCAAAATAATACCACCTCTTGGCCCACGCAAAGTTTTATGTGTAGTACTTGTAACAAAATGACAATGTTCAAATGGAGATGATAATAATCCTTTGGCAATCAATCCTGCCGGATGCGCCATATCACACAATACAAATGCACCCACTTCGTCGGCCACTTTTCTAATTCTAACATAATCGATATCTCTGCTGTATGCGGATGCACCACAGATGATTAACTTCGGTTTTTCTGTTCTTGCTTTTTCTTCCAACATTTCGTAGTCAATCAAACCACTCTCTCTCTTTACACCATAGAAATGCGCTTTGTACGTTTTACCAGAGAAGTTTACTGGTGAACCATGGGTTAAATGTCCACCCATGCTCAAATCCAATCCTAAAATGGTATCACCCGGATTTAATATGGCCAACATCAATGCAGCATTGGCCTGCGCACCACTATGCGGTTGTACGTTGGCATATGCACAATTGAAAACTTGTTTGATTCTATCAATGGCCAATTGCTCTACCTGATCTACAATTTCACAGCCACCATAATACCTTCTTCCTGGGTAACCTTCTGCGTATTTGTTGGTGAGTGGAGAACCCATCGCTTGCATCACTTCCATACTGGTGAAGTTTTCACTCGCAATCAATTCTATTCCATGTCTTTGTCTTTGTAATTCTTTTTCAATCAAATCAAACAATATCGTATCCTTTTGCATAATTTATTTTTATTCAGCAAATATACAATTGGCAAATCAATCTGTTGAAGGAAAATCAAATTAATAAACAAACTGTGAACAATTCTACAGAATCTTTCAAATTAATCAAAATGTACTATTTTCACCCATAGAAATTATACGATCATGAAGGCCATCATTCCAGTAGCCGGTGCCGGTACCAAGCTACGTCCACATACTTACACACAACCCAAAGCGCTTATCCCGCTCGCAGGAAGAACCATTTTAAACATCATTGTCGATCAACTAAAAGACGCTGGTATAACAGAATTTATTTTTATCATTGGCTATTTGGGAGAAAAAATACAAGATTATGTAACCCACCATTATGCCGATTTAAATTGTCATTTTGTAACCCAAAACGATCGCCATGGCACTGGTCATGCAGTAGAACTAACCCGCCAAATTGTGGGAGACGATCAGGTGATCATCGTGTTGGGTGATACCATTGCAGAATTTGATATTCAACAAGTTTTGACTTCTCCCGTTTCTATGTTGGGCGTAAAAAAAGTAGATGATCCACGTAATTTTGGAGTTGCAGAAATTGATGACGATGGTTGGATTACAAAAGTGGTAGAAAAACCAGCCATACCCAAGAGCAACATGGCTTTGGTGGGTATTTACAAAATTTTAGAAACATCTTTGTTGTATCATTGCCTCGAAAAAATTCTTGATGCAAATGAAGGTTACCACGATTTCAACCTTACAGATGCATTGGAATGCATGATTGAAAATGGTGCAAGATTCAAATCTTTTAAAGTGTCTAACTGGTTTGATTGCGGTAAAAAAGAAACCTTGTTGGAGTCAAACGCCATTTTACTAAAAAAATTTGGCGGCAACATGACAGAAGAAAATCCTTTTCAAAATACCATCATTATTCCTCCTGTTACCATTGGAGATGGTTGCGTAATCAAAAATTCTGTAATAGGCCCAAATGTAGCCATTGGCGAACATACCAGCATCAACCATGGCATTATCAAAGATTCCATCATTGGTTCTTACTCTAATCTCATAGAAATTGTGTTGAACAATTCTCTAATTGGAAATGATGCAGAGGTAAAAGGGGTTAGCAGAAATCTGAATATTGGCGACAACACTGCAATTGACTTGGGTGGTAGCCGCCCATAACCTGTTCGATTCTTTATTCTTATTTTATATCGTATGATTTTTCCGAACCGAATTACTCAATTGTTTGGCATTGAAAAACCAATCATTCAAGGTGGAATGATTTGGGCAAGCGGATGGCGTTTAGCAGCTGCCGTTAGTAATGCAGGCGGACTCGGTTTGATTGGAAGTGGGAGCATGTATCCCAACGTATTAAAAGAACATATTCAAAAATGCAAAGCGGCTACCAACTTGCCATTTGGCGTAAACGTTCCTTTGTTGTATCCAAACATTGATGACCATATCCAAACCATTATCGACGAAAAAATTCCCATTGTTTTTACTTCTGCCGGAAATCCTAAAACATATACAACTGCATTGCAAGCACATGGTATTAAAGTCGTTCATGTGGTAAGCAGCAGTAAGTTTGCCATCAAAGCCGCAGAAGCTGGATGTGATGCTGTGGTTGCCGAAGGCTTTGAAGCGGGTGGTCACAATGGAAGAGAGGAAACGACCACCATGGTATTGATACCTGCCGTTTGCAAAGCTGTACAGATTCCTGTAATTGCAGCTGGTGGCATCGCAACGGGAAAGCAAATGTTGGCAGCAATGGTGCTTGGAGCGGAAGGTGTACAAATGGGCAGCAGATTTATTGCCAGCAACGAAGCATCCAGTCACATCGATTTTAAAAATACAATCATTCAATTGAATGAAGGCGACACGGCCTTGTCCTTAAAACAACTAACACCTGTTCGATTGGTAAAAAACGAATTCTATCAATTGGTAGCAGCGGCTGAAAACAGAGGCGACAGCAAATCCGAACTCGAACAATTGTTGGGTAGAGGCAGGGCTAAAAAAGGAATGTTTGAAGGCGATTTACAAAATGGGGAATTAGAAATAGGTCAAGTTAGCGCGCTCATCAAATCCATTCAACCTGCACAGGATATCGTTTCAGAAGTGTGGAATGAATGCTTGGAAACTTTAGCAGCATTCAAATCAATGTAATATTTTATCCTTTCGCAAAAGCCCATTTGATCATTTCCTTCCAGGTAGGTTTTTTTCCATACATCAAAATACCTGTTCGATACACTTTTCCTGTTATCCAAGTGAAGAATAAAAAACTGCCAATGAGCAAACTCATCGACAACGCAATTTGCCAACCCGGAACATCATAGGTTATTCTTCCCATCATCACAATAGGTGAGGTTAATGGAAAAATACTGCCAAAAACGGCCATGCTGCTTTGTGGTTCATTAATCGCTTTGGTCATCATCACAAAACCTAAAATAATGGGCATCAACACCGGAAATACCAACTGCTGTGCTTCTTGCTGGTCTTCACTCACCACACTTCCAACTGCAGCAAAAATAGACGCGTAAGTTAAATACCCGCCAAGAAAATAAAACAAAAAGCTGGCAACGATTTTAGCCATCGGTAACGATGAAAACCCTTGCAGTGTATTCGATAACATCGACATGTTCTCATTTTGTCCGCTAGCCGCGTTGTTAATTTGTTGCATCAAATCCGGAAAAATAATAGGAATGGCCATTTGCATCAACAGCACCAAAATAATCCAAACTGCAAATTGTGTTAAACCCACGGCACCGATGCCTACAATTTTTCCCATCATCAACTG
>CAIQHJ010000067.1 GCA_903871575.1 uncultured Bacteroidota bacterium | reverse complement strand
TCAATCTCTTCCAATCTACAGTTCTCAATATGATTGACATGGTGGGTATTGGTCCTTTTATAACGATGCCTATTGTAATCGGTTATTTGGGTGGGATGTATATCTATGCATGGTTGGCCGGTGCTGTATTGTCTTTGATAGATGCTATGATTTGGAGTGAGTTGGGGGCGGCCTATCCTCTAGCAGGAGGAAGTTTTAATTTTTTAAGTGAGGCTTATGGTAAAAATAAGGCAGGTAAGTTGATGAGCTTTTTGTATACCTGGCAAACCATTATTCAGGCGCCTTTAGTAGCGGCTTCCGCAGCAATAGGTTTCGCGACCTATTTAATGTATTTGTTTCCAGATTTAAGTATTTGGCAGCAAAAATTGGCCTCAGGTTCAGTAATCATTTTTATTACTATTTTGCTTTACAGAAAGATAGAAAGCATTGGCAAAATTGGAGTTTTACTTTGGATTGGGGTGATAGCTACATTGGGTTGGATTATATTTGGAGGAGTTACGCATATAAATGGTTTTCAAGTATTTAAGGGAATTGACTCAAATATAAGTTTAGTAGGAATTGTGTCATTTACTTTCGGACAAGCTTGTGTAAAAACCATTTATAGTTATTTGGGATATTACAATGTTTGTCATTTGGGTGGTGAGATAAAAGACCCAGTAAAGAACATTCCAAGAAGTATGTTTATCTCTGTTATTGGAATCGCATTTTTGTATTTGTTAATGAATTTAAGTATCACGAGTGTAGTGCCCTGGCAGGAAATAAAATCATGGCAAGACAGTGGGGTTAATAATTTTGTGGTGAGTATTTTTATTGAAAGGTTGTATGGAGTAACAGCAGCTAAAATTGCCACGGTGATGATTTTATGGGTGGCCTTGGCATCATTGTTTGCTGTTTTATTGGGTTATTCCCGCGTCCCCTATGCAGCAGCTACCCAAGGTGCATTTTTTAAAATCTTTGCCAAATTGCACCCTACGAAAAACTTTCCTTATATCTCGCTCTTGGTTTTAGCATCAATTGCTTTCGTTTTTAGTTTATTGTTCAGAATGGGAGAAGTGATCAGCGGTATTCTTGCCATGAGAATTATGGTGCAATTTATCGGTCAGGCTATAGGGGTAGTTTTATTGAGAAAAAGAAACGGAACTAAACATTTACCCTATAAAATGCCACTTTATCCATTACCAGTTATTCTTGCCATCTTGATGTGGCTGTTTATTTTTTATGCAACGGGACTTACCATTATAACCACTTTCTTTATTGTGGTGGGAAGTGGCTTGTTGGTGTATTTGGTAAAAGCGAAATTAAATAAGGAATGGCCTTTTGGAAAGGTTTGATAAAGTTTAAAAGGTTTGGTAGGTTCAATAGGTTCAAGGTTGAGAAATCAAAAGTTGAAATTCAAAACAGAATAACAAACTTTTAATTCTCCAATCAACCTATCAACGAATCACCTAATCTCCACATCTCCAAATCATCAAATTAAAATTTCTCTGCCATATCAGGAATCTCAGCTGCTTTGTAAGCGCCCATATCCAATTTTTTCTTGGTTTCTTCAAATGCCTTTAAAGTTTGATCAACATCATCAAAGCTGTGAGCTGCGGTAGGGATTAATCTGTAGATGATATCTCCTTTTGGAATAACAGGATA
>CAIQHJ010000066.1 GCA_903871575.1 uncultured Bacteroidota bacterium | reverse complement strand
CGATAGCGTTAGGGTTCTTTACACTTCAGGTTGTGGCAATAGCTTACGTAAAGCAAGCAAATTGTCGAATACAGCTTTAGGTGCACCTTTAGCACCAGCTTCTGTTACGATTCAAACCGTTTCTGATGCATGTGGCGCGCGTGTATATCGTTACATCGCACCAGTATTAGCATCTGCAACTACAACTGCAGGCGCTGCTTCAGGTTACTTATGGACTAGTCCAACAGGAACTGTAGGATCAACAGGTGTATTGGATTCAGGTCTTACTTCAGGAAGAATTATCCGTTACAGATATTCTTCAAATGCAGCAGCAACAACTGATAGCATTCGTGTTCGTTTCACATCAGGTTGTGGTAATGGTGCAGTTAAAGCACAAAAATTATCAAACTTGGTTAAAGTTTGTTTGACAAGCGGAACTCCAATTACATCAAGAGTAGCAACTACTTCTGTAGAAACAGCTGCATTAAATGTATATCCAAATCCAAACAACGGAAACTTTACGATTTCAGCAAAAACTTCAGTTACTGCAAAATCTAACGCAACTATTCAAATCATTGATATGTTGGGTAAGGTTGTAGCTCAAGTAAATGCTCAAAATAATAATGGAACAATTAACACAAACATCAATAACAGCAATTTGAAAAATGGCGTTTATACCGTAAGAATTATGGTAGGAAACGACATCAAAACTGTTAAAATGGTGGTGAAAAAATAAGTCATTATTTTTTATGTGAAAATGGGTTGCCTAATCAGCAACCCATTTTTGCTTTTAATAGGAGCGGTTGCTTTTATTAAAATTCAATAATGAAACTCAAGAATAAATTCAATTCGACTTTTAAACGCTTTCTATTTTGTTTGATTACACTTTGTGCTTTACATATAAATGATGCTAAATCGCAAACTTTGGTATGGCAGGATAACTTTGATTCTGCAACGATAAATCCCAACAGATGGACATATGATGTAGGAGATGGATGTCAGATAGGGAATTGCGGTTGGGGGAATGCCGAACTGGAATATTATACCAGTCGTAATGAAAATGTCCGCACTGAAAATGGCAACCTAGTTATTGAAGCGCGCAGAGAAAATTTTGGAACAAGGTCTTTCACATCCGCTCGAATAAAAACTGAAGGACGTGTACATTTTAAATATGGCACCATAGAAGCCAGAATAAAAATCCCAAATCTTGCAAATGGTTTCTGGCCTGCATTTTGGACTTTAGGAACCATTGGTCCTTCTTGGCCAAGTATCGGCGAAATCGATATCATGGAGATGGGTTCTCAATCCGCACGATTTGCCAACCTCATCAACAAACAAGTTTCAGGAGCCACACATTGGAGCAATAATGGTACACAAGGGGATGCGGTTGGTATCATAAACTCCTCAGTTGATTTGAATAATGATTATCATTTGTATAAAATGGTTTGGACTGCACAATCCATTAACATGTATTTAGACAATGTTTTATTCTTTACTCAAAACATTACAAATCCTGTTGCAAATGGGTTAACTGAATTTCATAACCCCCACTTTTTAATACTTAATCTTGCCATTGGTGGTGGTTATACAGGTATTTTAAATCCTGCAGATATTACAGCTACACTTCCATCAAAAATGTATATTGATTATGTGAGAATATACCAAAACCCTGGCGATGAAATCAACTTTGGATTAGATAATAGCACTTCTGGAAATTATGGCGTTTTTACAGAAACAACACCGAAAACGGATTCACTTACGATTGGCACAAATGCAACTTTGAGTTATTGGAATAACTTAACCAATATAGCTGGAGCAGTTCCATTTGAAGGAAACAATGTATGGGCTGTTCGTGCCAATGCAGGAAACTGGTTTGGATTGG
>CAIQHJ010000065.1 GCA_903871575.1 uncultured Bacteroidota bacterium | reverse complement strand
TACGCTTCGGGACAAACGCCAACAGGAACAGGAATCCGATCTCAAAAATATTGTACCAATTTTGCAGTGAATAACAAAGTGTATGCAGCAACGATATCTACAGCAGTACACGATAGAGGGGAAATTTGGTGTGCTACGTTGTGGGACATGACTTGGAACATCATTAATCAGGTAGGAACCATCAACACGAATCTTTACGATGCCAATGGTGCCGGCGGAAATTCCATTGCGATGAAATTGGTGACAGAAGGAATGAAATTGCAGCCATGTAGTCCTGGCTTCATTGATGGTAGAGATGCTATTCTACAAGCAGATGAAATATTATATGGCGGTATACATAAATGTGCAATATGGGAAGCATTCAGAAGAAGAGGCATGGGGGCATTTGCTTCACAAGGATCATCGGGAAGTGTAACCGATCAAATTGCAGACTTCACTGTAGGTAGTGCAACATTACAATTGACACAAAATGTAACACAAGTACCAGAAGGCAGCAACATCACCTATACAAATACCGTTAGAACCGACAATTGCGGCGGTATTACAAATTTTTTATTGACAGATACCTTACCCTCAAATGTTACATACGTGAGTGGTGGTTCATACAACAGCGCCAACAGGGTTGTTAGTTTTCCAGTAACCTTAACTGCCGGACAAACACAAACTTATTCGTTTACTGTTTCGGTTAATACAGGTGCTTATTTCCCAACCGTAACTTTATTTCAAGATTCTGCAAATGGACCAACGATTCCTTCTACTTGGACAGCCAGCACAACTTCTGCTGGTTTATGGAGTGTGAGCAATGCGAGAAGTTTTAGTCCAACAACCGCTTATTTTTCAAACAATCTGGACGTACAATCAGAGCAATTGTTAACATTAGGTACGCCAATCAGTTTGGGTAGCAATCCGCCGCCTTTAACTTTCCGTCATTGGTACAATACAGAAAGTACATATGATGGTGGTGTGTTGGAAAGCAGTGTTGATGGCGGCACCACATGGAATGACATGCAATCCAATATTCAGCTGGGTGGTTATATTGCTACAATGGATGCCACTACCCTATTAAATGGTAGAAGGGCTTGGTCGGGAAGCAGCAACGGAAGATTCATCAAGACGAAGGTAAACTTGTTGCCATATGCCAATCAAAATCTAAAAATCAGATTCAAATTCACGAGTGATGTAGGTACGAATTTAGAAGGTTGGTATGTGGATGATATTGCCATCCGAAATCAAGCGGTTGTTGAAATGCAGAGTAATTTATATACAGCCTCCAATGTTCGTGTAGGCGTTAGCGATACTTTCACTATTATTTTACCGCCAACAACATGTGTGGTTGCAAGTATATCTGCTGCTCCGTTAAGCGCTACGGTTTGTGCAGGAAGCAATGTTACATTTAGTACGGTGGCATTGGGAACCAACCCAAGCTATCAGTGGCAAGTGAGTACAGATGGCGGTGTTACATTCAACAATATTAGTGGTGCTAATGCAACAGCATACACGGTAAACAATGCAAGTGTTGCACAAAACAACCATCAATATCGAGTAATTGTTAGCAACGCTTGTCCATCGAGCGCTACATCTTCAGCTGCTGTATTAACAGTTACCAATCCAGCCAGTATTGTTGCACAGCCTGCCAATCAGAGCATTTGTGCAGGTGGTCAAATCAATTTTAATGTAACCGCTGTTGGAAGTTCAATTGGTTATCAATGGCAAGTGAGTACAGATGGCGGCGCTACGTTTACAAATATTGCTGGTGCTACAAATGCTGATTTACAATTGAATGGAATCACGGCATCGATGAACAACAATATTTATCATGTACTTGTATCGAGCTGCACGCCAGCGCCATTAACCTCTGCAAATGCAACACTAACGGTAAATAGCACCGCTAGCATAACAGGACAACCTTCTAACACTACTGTTTGTCCAAATGCAGATGCGACTTTCACCGCCGTAGTAAGTGGTAGTGGATTAAGTTATCAATGGCAAGTGAGTACAGATGGTGGTATTAGTTTTAATGATATTGTTGGAGCAAATGCAGCAACCCTTACAATTACTGGTGTTACTGCAGCTATGCAAAACAATCAATATCATGTTATCATAAATAGCAGTACATGTCCTGGGGCTTCTACTTCTAGCAATGCGGTTTTAATGGTAAGCAACAACGCCATGATTACAACGCAAATCATATCTCAGGTAGTTTGTGAAGGCAGTTCGGCGAGTTTTTCTGTTGCGGCTTCAGGCTCTGGATTAACTTACCAATGGCAACTCAGCACAGATGGCGGTTTAAACTTTACCAACATCGCAGGGGCAAATGCATCAACTTATACAGTCAACAATGTTACACCGGCTATGAATGGTCAAGTGTTTCTTGTCGTTGTTAGCAGTGCTTGTTCTGCAGGAGGTATAAATTCTCTTGGTGCAGAATTATCTGTGCTTAGTGCGGCAAACATTACGCAACAACCCGTTAACCAAACTGGATGCGAAAATAGTACTGTTGGTTTTAGTGCAAATGGCACAGGAAACAATGCCAGTTTCCAATGGCAAGTAAGTACCGATGGTGGTAACACGTTTACAGATTTGCCAGGAGAAACGAATGCTACGCTTTCGTTAAACATTACTTCAAGCATGAACAACAACAAATACAGATTGGTGGTAACCTCAGTTGGATGTAATGTGGCAACATCCAATGCTGCAACATTATCGGTATCATTACCTGCAGCAATTACCACACAACCTGCCAACGTATCTGGATGTACGGGTTCTGATGTAAATATTGCTGTTGCTGCAACTGGAACAGCGATAAGCTATCAATGGCAAGTAAGCACAAACGGCGGAACTACTTTCACCAACATTCCTGGTGCTACAGCATCGACGCTAAGTTTGACAGGTATTAGTGAAACCATCAACAACAATCAATATCAAGTAATCATTACAGCATCAACATGTGGCAGCATTACATCTAACCCAAGTACAGTTATAGTAAATGCATTGCCAAT
Source organism: uncultured Bacteroidota bacterium (assembly GCA_903871575.1). Classification (GTDB taxonomy): domain Bacteria; phylum Bacteroidota; class Bacteroidia; order Chitinophagales; family Chitinophagaceae; genus Ferruginibacter. The sequence continues at coordinate 35,517 of CAIQHJ010000065.1, read as the reverse complement.
AGTAACGATAACTGCAAGTCCAACCAACATTGTTTACCCTGGTCAGAGCATCACTTTAACAGCGTCTGCTAATCCATCGAGCAATACATTTAGTTGGTATAACAACACAGCCTTAATTGCTGGCATTACAGGTAGTCAAATTTCTGTTGATGGTTCAGGGCTAGGAAATTACAGCGCAACGGTAACAGACGCGAATGGTTGCATTGGCATTTCAAATATTGTACAGGTAAAAGATACGATTGTCAACTATACATTCATTTATCCCAATCCAAACAGAGGAGAATTTCATGTACGATTTGAGGGTGTTCCATACAATGGTTTCCCAAGAATTATTACGATGTACGACGCAAAAGGATCTAGGGTATTCCGTCAATCGTACAACGTATCAACATCCTATCAAGTGATGGATGTAAATGTGAAGCAATTCAGCAAAGGAAGTTATGTGTTGGTTTTGTCGGATGTTATAGGCACAACATTGGGAATGGGCAGGGTTGTTATTCAATAAAAACCGATTTTTTTGGATACAAATTAAATGATTGTGAACAGATTGTGTTGTGCGTTGAATTTCATTACATTCGCGTAAAATGGCCAATATCAAACTATGAAAAAAATATTTTTAATAACGAAGCTTAAGACAACCAACATTGGTAATGAGGCGCTATCACACGAAATCATACGTTTATTTAAAGATACTGCTGTAGATGCAATGATTAATGTAAACGGTAGGCCATTTGGGTTGGATGGGTATTTGCCATCGCGGTTATTAAAAGTAGCGGACCCTATTCAGGAGTTTGAAAGATGGGCGGATAAAATTGTACAGCAAATTCAAAAAGAACCCGAAGTTCATTTCAAGTCAGATGATGGAAGAGTACAGTTGCTAAAAAGCAGTGGTGGACATAAAGTAGATAAATGGAAGTCGAAGCTTAGGCCCATTAAGCGATTTTATAATTCTTTATTGGTGTATTCGAATGAATACAAGCAAAGGGCGATGATGTTGAAACAAGCCGATTGGTTAATATACAGTGGAGCGGGCGAAGTTACAGATGGCTATCATGGAAATTTTAGTGATGCGCATGTGTTGTTGCGTCAATTAATAGAAATACGCGTTGCACAAAAATTGGGTATACAAACTGCTGCTGTGAATCAATCGATTTTTGTCAATCAACCGTTGTCGCAACAGATTTTGGCACATGTGTATCGCAATATGAAAAAGATTGTGATCAGGGGTGTTTCCTCTCGAGATGTGTTGATTAAGATTGGTGTTCCTGCAGATTTAATAGAAATGGCTCCAGATTCTGCCATCAACACTTCATTTCCAAATGCAGGAAAAGTAATCAAAAATAAAAACCGTGTAGGCCTTAATTTTTCAAATCATGTAAAGATTAACGAGGCCCAAATGCAACAAATTATTCAATACCTGCAATCTTTGGGAAAGGAAGTGGTGTATTGCACCAATGAACCTGTTGGAGATGCTGGTATTATAGAAACACTTACTAAAAAATTCAATGTTCCATTGTTACAAGGACATTCCAATTACAAGGAATATGCTGCTCAATTGTCGGAGTGTGATTTTGTTATCAGCGCGAGGGTGCACACGAATATGTTGTCGATGATTTCGCATACAACCGTAATTCCAATTGAAGGAAACGATTTTAGATTGGAGGAGTTACTCAGCGGATTTGAATATCCATTAATGCCAATAAAGTCTCAGGAAGATGGATGGGTGGAAAGGCTGATCGAAAGGGTTGAAAAAGTACGCGCGAATGCGTATGATTTTGAAACATTTTTCAATACGCGTTTTCAAGAACATAAAAAGCTTTCCTTGAGAAACGCTGAATGGATTAATCTTTTTTAATTACGGGTTGAGGATATTGTTGATATACCCAGCTGTGGGGTTTTCTTTCTCAATAATTTTTGCCGGATTTCCGATAACAATGGAATGACTCGGAACATCAAAATTCACATATGCGTTGGGTGCTATGAGTACATTACTGCCGATGGTAATGTTGCCAACGATGACAGCGCCAGTTCCAATCCAAACATAATCTCCAATAACTGGAACACCTTGCAGTTTTCCGCGGTTGGCTTGGCCGATGGTGATGCCGTGCGATAAATTGCAGTGTTCGCCGATGATCGCTTTTGAATTAACAACAATGGTTCCAAAATGACCAATAAATAGGCCTTTGCCAATTTTGGTGCCTGCTGGAATTTGAAAACCGTATTTGTATTTGTATTTATTGAGGAGTATTCTATATGCGATTCCCGCTGGTGTAAACTTTGAAGTGGTGGATGCTTTTCTTAAAAAAAAGGTGAATCTAAAACCCGGATATTTCATGGCTTTCCAAAGTCCAGCCAATCCGCTTAGTTGATCGTACCGAAACAAATCTGATTGTAAAACTGTATTCATACAATATGTATTTGCTCGGTAAAAGATTATTTTAAACTGTGGATATACGCGTTGTTTTGAAATTGTTTTTTTACGTCGTTTAAGTCACGGAGGATGCTTGCATCAATTAAATTACCGCCCATTTCAAGGGTAAAACCGCCAATCAATTCGTCTTTAACAACTGTTTCCAATTCGATTTTTTTCATCGAAGTTGAAGTTTTTATTTTTTCTAAGATGGCAGTTTTTAGTGTGTCGCTGATGGGAACAGCGGTTGTAATTTTTACTTGATAAATGTTGTTAAGCAAGTTGTATTGTTCGATGAAAGCTTTTACAATTTCTGGCAAACTATATTCTCTTGCTTTGTTCACCAATAAGGTTAAGAAAGCCGTGGTTAATGTAGATAATTTGCCTGCAACCACCGCTTCGATTATCTTTTCTTTTTTGTGAGATTTGATGACTGGACTTTTTAGCATCGCAACAAAGTCTGCGTTGGTTTTGCAGATGGATTGCAACAATTGAATATCACTGTACACTACATCCACTTGGTTTTGTTCAATTGCCAAATCCAACAAACTCTTTGCGTATCTTCCGGCTAATCTTGGGTTGGTCATGTTTGCTTCTTTAAATTAGTTCAGTTTGATGTCTTCAGCCAGCTTTGAAATATAAGATTCTTGCTGCGTTTTATCAGATAATTCTCTTCTTAATATTTTTTCACTCACTTCAATAACCATTTTGCCTACTTGATTTTTGATATCTGTTAGGGCAGCCATTTTTTGGTGTTGAATAGACGCGTTGGCATCTGTCATAATTTTTGCTGCTTGAATTTTTGCTTCTTCTTTGGCATCGTTGATCATTTTATCTCTGATGTCTTTTGCTTCTTTAAGCATCATGGTTCTTTCTTCTCTTGCGGTTTGTAGCAATGCTTCGTTGTCATTTTTCAACTGGGCCATTTCTTTTTTTACTTTTTCAGCAGAAGCAATGGCATCGGCGATATTGGTTTCGCGCTCATTCAATCCATTGATGATGGATTTCCATGCAAATTTCTTTAAAATAAAAAACACAATTAGGAACGCAACGAGTGTCCAAAAAATTAAACCTACATGTGGTAATAATAAATCCATGGTAAAAATATTGTTGTTTTAAAAAAGTAAAAAGATTACTGCATCCGCCGCCCTGTGCATTGAATGCAGTAATAAATTGGTGCAAATTATTTAGCTAATACAGCCAATAATCCAGCGATTACAGCAAAAAGGGCAACACCCTCTACGAAAGCTGCAGTCAGGATCATATTTGCACGAATGTCATTGGATGCTTCTGGTTGACGGGCAATAGATTCTACAGCTCCTTTACCGATTTGTCCGATACCGATTCCGGCTCCGATTGCGGCAAGACCTGCACCAATTGCACCACCAAGGTGAGAAAGACCAACATCTGCTAACAAAGTCATCAAAGTCATGATACTTGTGTTTATAAGTGAAAAAAAAAATTACGCTGTTATGGCATCATGATGTTCATGCGCATGTGCATCATCATGATGATCGTGGCTGCCTTCAAATGCTTGACCAATAAATACCGCAGTAAGATTGGTGAAAATAAACGCTTGAATGAACGCAACCATTATTTCTATCAGAAAAATAAATACAGTGAAAGCAATAGACAAGGGAGAAAATCCCCATCCAGCAACTGCAGTCATGGATCCGAAAATAAAAATCAAAGAAATGAAACTTAGAATGATGATGTGACCTGCCACCATGTTTGCAAAAAGACGCACAATCAAAGCGAAAGGTTTGGTAAACACGCCCAACAATTCTACAGGCAACATGATGAAAATACGCACCAATAAAGGAACACCTGGGAACCAGAAAATATGACCCCAAAAATGTTTATTCGTACTCAACATGATCACAACAAAAGAGATAATACCCATTACAACAGTGAAGGCGATATTTCCGGTAACATTGGCTGCACCAGGAAGTAATCCGAAGATGTTGTTGATGAGGATAAAAAAGAAAACAGTAAGTAGATAAGGCAAATACTTTGTGTATTTAGCACCTAAATTGGGTTTAGCTACTTCATCTCTCACAAACATTACCACTGGTTCCACTGCATTTTGCCATCCTTTTGGAGCAGAGGCAACCCCAATACCATTTTTATATTTTTTAGCAATTCCTGTGATTAACAAAACCAAAACAGTGAGTGCCAAAATCATTTGAACCACATTTTTTGTCAAGGAAAAGTCGTAAACCTCGCTACCATCTTCAGCTACGATATCTTTTAATTCATTGTATTTAAAGCCATCAAAAGCCAATTCTCCTTCGTGACCAAATTTAGCAGAAGAGAAAAAGTGAAATCCTCCTTTTGTAGGTGCGTATAAAATAATGGGTAATGGAATGGTTGCATGAAAAGATGCATGCGGATTTTCTTTGTTTTCGATAGTAAAGAAGTGAAATTCATGGGCATCCTTAATATGCTCCATAATAATTTTTGCAGGATCTAAGGGTTCCTCCGCAGCTTCATGGTGCTCAATGGCTTGTTCATGAGTAGTATCCTGTGCCATTAAAGGCGAAAATGAACCAACCAAAATCACGCTAAAAATGGCTACCAATATAGATTTGATGCACTTCGTTGCCATATCTTTCTCAATTTTGGCGCAAAGATAAGGCCGCAGGGTTTAAATGTGAAATATAGTAGCAAAAATTTATTTTTTAGTCGGTGTAATGAAAATGGTGGGCTGCTCCATTATGGGCTGTTTATGGGTTTGAAACTGTAGAATGCTATGGGAGGCGTTTAATGAATGATGAAAATGAGCCGATGAAAAAAAGGGCGGAAATGGTTACTGAATAAAGATTAGTGGAAATATTTGGCTGTTTCATCTGGGAACACGTATTATTACAACATTGCAATTTTGCAATATTGCATAATCAAAAATACCACACCGCCCATCCTACCCTTTCTTTCAACAACATGCATTTTACACTTACATCTTCGCCTCCATCGAAGTCAACTATATATGTGTATCGCTTCTAAACTGAGCTTGGTACAATTGGTCGTAAGCGCCTTTTTGGCTCAATAGAAAATCATGTGTGCCCGACTCTATAACTTTTCCTTTTTCCAAAACCAAAATCTTATCAGCACGCTTTATGGTACTCAACCGATGTGCAATTACAATTGACGTTCTGCCAGCAATAATCTTGCTGATGGCATTTTGGATCAATAACTCACTTTCTGAGTCTATAGATGAGGTTGCCTCATCTAAAATCAAGATTGCAGGATTATATAAAATTGCTCGAGCAAATGAGAGCAATTGCCTTTGTCCAACCGAAAGTGAAGCACCTCTTTCCATTACATTGTAGTCGTAATCTCCCGGCAACTGCATAATAAAATCATGAATTCCAATCATTTTCGTTGCATGCACCACTTCCGCTTTGGATATGGCCTCATTTCTAAGTGTTATGTTGTCTATTACAGATCCGCTGAATAAAAAAACATCTTGCAATACGACTGCAATTTGACTTCTCAGTACTTCTAATGGATAATTTTCTATGGGTATGCCATCAATCAAAATTTCTCCTTTTTGGTGTTGATACAATCTGTTGATTAAACTAACGATAGAAGTTTTTCCACTGCCTGTATTGCCTACCAAAGCAATGGATTTACCTGCAGCTACTTGAAATGAAATGTTCGACAACACATCTCTATCTTTATTATACCCAAAACTAACATCCTTAAAATCCAGATCTCCTTTGATGGCAACTTCCGTTCGGTTTAAACCTAAAGCAGTGGTGTCGTTGTTGTCCAATACTTTAAAAACCCTTTCGCTGGCAATCATGCCCATTTGAAGAACATTAAATTTATCGGCAATCATTCGCAGTGGTCTAAATAATAAATTCAAACATAAAATAAAAGCCGTAACGATGCCGGCTACATGCTCCGATTGCACCGCGTTCATATCCAAAGATTCTTTTGCTGTCCACCAAACCAATAGGCCGATACTCAACGCAGAAACCAACTCTACAATCGGGAAAAATAAAGCATATGCAAAAATGGCTTTGATGTTTGCGTTTCGATGTTCTTTGTTGATGGCCATAAATTTTTGCTGTTCATTTTCTTCTGCGGCAAATGCCTGAACGATTGCCATACCAGAAATATGCTCCTGAACAAATGCGTTTAAACTCGCAACTGCATTTCTTACTTTTATAAAAGATTTGTTCACCGACTCTTTAAAAATATAGGTTGCAAAAATTAGAATGGGAAATGGAATCAAACACACCAAGGTGATCAACCAATCTGTTGTAAACATATAAATCAGCACAGAAACAATCGACAACATATCTGCAATGATGGGAATCAATCCATCACTAAAAATATCATTTACCGATTCTATATCGTTGATGGTTCTGGTTGTGAAAGTACCAATTGGTGTTTTGTCAAATTGTGAAAGATTGAGTCGTAATATTTTCGAAAAGGTTGCATTGCGCATATCTCTTACCACATGTTGTCCTAATGCTGCTGTTGTGAAAGTGAAATAAAATCGGGTAATGGTTTCTATCAACAAAAAGACAATTTGAAAAATGGTAATTTCAATAATGAATGCGCCTGGACCTGATAGAAAAAAAGCATCGTTTACATTGTGAATGCCTTTGTTGATGGTCAATTGAATGAGTAATGGTCGTATTGGCGCCATAACTGCCAAGACGATAGAAAGGAATACTGAAATGTAGAATTTATTTTTGTAAGGAGCAGCAAAAGAAAATACCCTTCGAAGCAATTGGGTATTGAATATTTTTTTTTGAGGCGCCGCTTTTTCCATTGCACAAAGGTATAAACTATGACCACTACATGGCCTCCATTTTTTTATTATACGCTTTTATAAAAATGGCACCTAAATTTTTATAGGGCGGTATATAACTTTCCCAACTTTCTTTTACAGCTTTATTTTTATCCTGACTGAATGTTTGAGTAAGATTGCGCCACATGTCTTTCCAAACAATTTTATCGGCGTTGATGAGCGATTGATTGAGAAACGTCATGATGGGTCTGTTGATGTCGCCCGCTCCAATTTCTTTGGTAGAGATGATGTGCGCATCAGGTGATATTTCTAAAATTTTATTCAAGTTTTTATACCCGCCACAAGATCCAAGTAAAACAATTTTTGCATTGATGGGCATTCTTGAAATCGTTCCAGGCAACCAATAACTATGTCCTCGATGGATGACGATATTTGGATAAATATCATGTTCCTCTAAATAGTTGTTGAGGTGCACTTGGGCGCTGTCATCTAAATTGGCATCATAATCCAAAGGCAAATTGGCATAAATCCATACATTACCTTTCAAAGATTTTATTTCTACCCATTCTGATTTTTTGGTAATCTTCCATTCTTTGGGTGAAAAAGAATTGAGAAACGGACCAAAATAAATTTTTCCATCTTCATCGCCATAAAAAAACACTTGCTGTATGATGCGGCCGCTATCGTCTTGTAGGTTTGATTTTTCAATTTCGTAAATAGATGGAATGTTTGCTATTTCTGTGAGATTGACGTGATTGGAACTATCGGCAGACAGAAAAATGTTTTTTAGAAGATTGTAAATGACCACGCCATTCTCGTTGTTGTCATCCATGTTTTGTGCTTCGTTTTCTTCCACGTACTCAAGGATGGTTTGTTGTAGTTTTTTATCGTTGATGCTACTATATGAATCTGCGACATCGGTAGCATCTTCTAAACTACCCGATTTATCTAAATTGGCAACAAAAGCTTTCATCAAAGATTCTGAACTTAATGGAGGCATATTTTTTAAGAAGGTATCCAAACGGTTATAGTTAGCCGCCATTTTTATAAACTTCTTGAAATAATCAAATTTTACTGTGAGCAGCAATGAATCGCTTCTAGGTTTGGTGCCCATTTTGGTCATCATACGGTTAAAACTATGTTTAAAACTAGATGTATAAATATCATTTTCTCCCATTACAATCATGTAATAAATTTCTGCTGGTGTTAAAGAATCAATGGCCCTCATGCGCACATTCAAATTGTTTTCGTTGTGCAAATTATTGATGGGTGTAATAAAATGTCTTATAGCTCTGTCTTTCAATACTTCTCTCAAACCATTGGGACCAAACATAGCCAATGGCGTGTCTTTTGCTTGACTTGTCATTCTAATAAAATAGGCTGTTTCAGTTTTAACCAATAGTTTAAAATAACCCACGCTATCAAAATCATTTTCTCCATTTCCAACATACTGCCTTATGCTTTCAACCGTTTTTATTCCGGATAAAATATCGTCTAAGAAAGGAAAGTACATCAAAGCATTGGGTGTTTGACTGAGTTTGGCCACAGTTACCACCAATTCGTTGTTGCTTTTGTGAATCAATTTGCCTTCGGGTGTATTGGTTGATTGCGCGTAGGTATAGATTTGTGCTGGATTGTACAAGCAGGCTATGGCAATGAGGCTATCGGCAAAAGGTTCGTTTACATATGGCCGTATGGTTGAAAGAATTACGTCTGGATGAATGGTGCAATATTTAAAGTAAACCAATTTCTGCGCTTCCTTTGCACCAATATTATCAGAAAAAACGGTAGTAGTTATTTTGGCCAAGTTATAGTTCATGCCAGACACAAAAGGTACGATGCTTGTTTCTGTTTCTTGGGCTTTAATAATGGCCGTCATTTGTTCAATCAACAATGAAAATTCTGCAGGCACAAATGCTCTTGCCTTCCAGGATTGACGAAACAATCGCAAGGTATTTTCAATATAACTGAGCAAACGAATCTTATCGTTGTTTTTTTCAATTTTATTATTGAGCTCAATCCATTCTCTGAGGTCATTTGTTTTTCTGAATAAGGCATCGGTAACCCGAAGATTTATTTCATCATTGTTCCCAATCCGCATGAAATTGTCGGTCTTGCCATCGGCTTTGTCGCATAACTTTTGTTCTGCAATGATTTTATCATGAAAATATTGACGATAGAGTGGAATAGCAACGGTATCGATATTGGCTAACGCTGAAAAGCAAGAAAAAAATAGGCAACAAACCAGACCGATATGTTTTATAAAATATTGCTTCATGAAGTTAAAAACAGTGAATGCACCAATGATATAATTCGGCTAATATAATAACTTTAAATGTAAATTGCCTTAACAATTTAATAATACGATATCACAATCTTTGTTTTGAATTGCTAACACATGTTAAGTTAATTTTGCTAAACTTCATTATATGAGTAATCTTAAGAAGATTCTAATTGCAGACGACGAACCAGACATTTTGGAAATTCTTCAGTTCAACCTCGAAGCAGAAGGATATGAAGTAGAAACTGCTAAAAATGGTGTGATTGCCATCGAAAAGGCTAAAACTTTTTTACCAGATTTAATCATCTTGGACATTATGATGCCAGGTAAAAACGGCATTGAAGTTTGTAATCATTTGCGCTTGTTGCCAACTTTCAAATCTACATTGATTATTTTTCTAACCGCGATGAGTGACGACAGTACCGAGGTAAAAGGTTTAGAATCAGGAGCAGATGATTTTCTTACAAAGCCCATCCGACCCAAAGTACTTATTAGTAAAGTAAATGCACTATTTAGAAGACTTACAAAAGAAGAATCAGAATCCATCAATTTGGGCGATTTAACCATCGACAGAGAAAAATACAGCGTTAACTACAAAGGTGAAGAAATCACGTTGGCAAGAAAAGAATTTGAATTGTTGTCATTGCTTGCATCAAAGCCCGGAAAAGTATTTTTAAGAAACGAAATCTTACATCAAATTTGGGGTACAGAAGTAATTGTAGGTGACCGTACAATTGATGTACACATCAGAAAAATCAGACAAAAACTCAACCTTGATTGTATTACCACAGTAAAAGGTGTAGGCTACAAATTTGAATTATAATATTCCCGATCTCCTTTGTCATCGTTAACTTTGTTTTTGTCTACAAAACATCTAAGAGATGATTCCTCAAAAGAATTTGCCGCCAAGTAAATTGGCATTTTTCAGTGCATTGATTATTTCGGTGCCGTTGGGTCTTTTTACTTTCGTATTGGAGCCGAATTGGATTATTGCCCTGCTGTCGGCCTGTATTATTTTTCTTTGCTCATTCAGTTTGATTTATTATATCCTACAAAATTTCATTTATCGTCAGATCAAGTTGATATACAAACTTATTTCACACACAAAAGCTTCGAAACGAGAAGAGTTTTATTACAAACATATTCTTCCACAAAAAAGTATCGATGAAGTGCGTGAAGATGTTGTAAAATGGGCTAGTCACCGAAAAAAAGAGATTGAAGTATTGCAGCAAAATGAAGTATTTAGACGAGAGTTTCTCCAAAATTTGAGTCACGAATTAAAGACGCCCATTTTTGCTATTCAAGGTTATGTTGAAACCTTGTTAGGCGGTGCCATTCACAACCAAGAAGTGAATACAAAATTCTTACAAAGCACATCTCGAAACATTGAAAGATTGGTAAATCTGGTTGATGATTTAGACGAAATTTCAAAGTTAGAAAGCGGTGAACTCATTTTAAATATTCAATCATTCATCATACAAGATTTGATCAAAGAAGTATATGATTCGTTGTATATCAAATCAACAGAAAAACGCATTTCCTGCGTAGTTAAAAAAGGCTGCGAAATGCCGTTGATGGTTTCGGCAGACAAAGAAAAAATTAGGCAGGTTTTGATTAACCTTGTTGACAACTCCATAAAATATGGAAAAGTGAATGGCAATATAGAAGCTAGTTTTTACAAAGTAGAACGAACCAATGTGTTGATTGAAATAAGTGATGATGGCTCTGGCATTCCGGAAGAACATCGATTAAGAATATTTGAACGATTTTATAGAACAGATTCGGCTAGAAGCAGGAAAATCGGTGGTAGCGGTTTAGGACTTTCAATTTGTAAACACATTATCGAAGCGCATAACCAAAGCATCCATGTTAGAAGTACGGTTGATGTTGGGACAACATTTGGGTTTTCTTTGCCAGTAGGGAAATGATGAATGGGTTGATTTTTAAATTTTGCAATATTGCAATATTACGTGTATGGAGTTGACATAGCCAAACATTTTCACTAATGTTTATTCAATACCAGTTTTGTTGTGCGGTTGGATGAAAAGCCTTGTTTTTACTGAGTTCTGGCTACTTTCGATTTTGCAAAATTGCAATATTGTAATATTACGTGTTTCCCAATGAAACAGCCAAACATTTTCACTAATCTTTATTCAATACTAGCTTTTGATGCAGATATTTTTGCCGTAACCCTTGTCGGTATTGGCTTGTCGTAATATTGCATAATCGCAAAATCACAACAATACTTCCGTCGAACTCCAGCATCCCATCACCCACCTCTATTTTTTACTCCATCTACTTTTTATTCAGCCTTCAATTTCTCTTTAATGTTCATCAATCCGCAAAACATCAACCCCAAATTACCATTTGATTTAAAGCAATATTGCAACAGCGTTTCCCAACATTGAAACTACAATCCCCTATTCCCAACACTTCCCATTTTACGAAATATAAAATCCTTTTTAAATCAATTATAACCATAAAAAAACCGATGACAAAGCATCGGTTTTTTTGATCTTTCTTCTTTAATTATTTTTTCAAAATCCTAAACTCTACTCTGCGATTTTGTTGACGACCAATTTCTGTTTTGTTGTCTCCAATTGGTGTAGTTTCTCCATATCCTTTTGACATGATACGATCACCTGCAATTCCTTTAGACATTAAGTATTGCTTCGCTGCGTAAGCTCTATCTTCAGATAATTTTAAATTCTCGCTGTATCCACCCACAGCATCTGTATGTGCAGATAATTCAACTTGCATAGTAGGTGTTGCTTTCAACATTCTTGCTACTTTATCCAACTCGGCATAAGCTTCAGAACGCAAGATAGATTTAGAGAAATCAAACAAGATATTGTTTGTTGAAAGAATTTGTCCTTCTTTGAGTTCTTCGACATTTCCAATATTGTCATTACCCAAACTATCAATACTTGTTCTCACCACATTTCCAGCAGAATCCAAAATAACTTTTCCATCTTCTACAACTGGTGTAAGATATAAATCCCTGTGCATTTCTTTGTAGATATCGCTAACACTTAAATCTATGGTGTCAATTACGGAGAAAAATTTATCTGCGCTAGCACGAATGCTGTATTTCTTTCCATAAGGCAAGGTTACTTTGTAATTGCCTTCTGGACTTGAAATAGCATTTCCTTCATTCGATTCACCTGGAATTAAATTGTATTCCAATTTAGCGTCCATCACTTCTTTGGTAATTGCATTGTATACTTTACCGTAAACCAACACAACCGTTTTTGGTCTTTGTGATTCGCTCAATTTTGTTTTGAAAATATCTGTACCGCCCAATGCGTTTTGGTAAGTTGAAATATATCCATACTCTCCTTTTGCATCAACCGAAAAATAAGCATCCCACTTAGCTGTGTTGATAGAATCGCCCATGTTTACGGGTTGACTCCAAGCTTTGTAATCAGCGCTTAATCTTTTGGTCATCCAAATATCATAATCTCCAACACCACCCGGACGGTTACTAGCAAAATATAAGGTAACACCATCAGCTGCAAAGAATGGAGAAATTTCATCGTAGTCATCTGTGTTTACGCCACCGCCAATTTTTGTTGGAGCAGACCATTGTTCTGTTTCTTCATTCAATCTGCTAACGTAGATATCATTTAAAAAACTATTTTTTTCTTCTGAGAAATACAAGAACAATGTTTTACCATCGTTACTCATAGCAGCACCAGAATATTGATCAACAGCCAATTTGCTATAGTTTGTAATTTTCAAACCTTCTGGATTTGACCAACCGCCATCAACTTTTTTGCAAATAGAAAACCCTGGGCCAATGAATTTTCCATTGTCATAATTTCCTCTAATTAAAATTCTGTTGCCATCTGGTGAAACCCAAAATATTGCATTGTCTTTAGTTGAGTTGATTGGAGAACCAGCTTGAACGGCTTGTCCCCATGCACCTGATTCATCCATTTCAGAATACCAAACATCCTGCGCATCTTTATCATTTTTAAAAGCACTGTTCTTCGGATTTCCTTCAACGATGAAATACAATATTTTACCATCTGCTGAAATCGTTGGCCTTGCTTCTGAGTAAATAGAATTTACTTTGGCACCCAAATTTTCAAACCCAGGTTGTGCAACTGCACTCATTGTTCCGAGTATCGCTAATGCTTGAGCAAATAATTTTTTCATGTGTAAATAGATTTTTTAAATTTTTGTCACATGTTAAGTGCTACGTTTTACTTTCCTATGAACCGTACTTTTGTAGCGCTTTTCTGTGTTTATTGCTTTTTATGTTTTGTTGGTTATCTTATTTTTTGAGCCCCAACGTAATGACAATGTTGTTTATTATTTACGGTACCAACGTACGCGTCATGCATCGACTACCAGAAATTGGTTTTTCTATAAAATCTTGTTCCTGGACTAGTGTAACGCTTGTAAGTGAATATCAAAGCCAATTCGCTGCGTGTTGCATTGTATGCATAGAATTTCTTTGAATTGATGGGTTGCTCATATGAATAACGAATGTTAGCAAAATTGGTAACGTTCAAATTCAAATAAGGCATCAAAGTTCTGAATGAACGGGTATAGAAACCAAAGTTCAAGTTGATTTTCTTTGATGGATCTATTTTGTAAAACTCTAAACCTGTCCAAAAAGATACAATTTGTAAGCTATCGTTGAATGATTTACTGCGATAGTACAAACCTTCTTGCCAGTACATGTTTCTTTGAACAATTCCCCATTTTGGATTCAATTTCAATCTTAAAATTGAGTGAGCTGTAATTCTGTGACGCAATTTGCTTTCACTATCAGATCCCATCGCATCGTTTAATGGATAGAACAAATGATGCATTGCACCACCCAATTCAAACATAACAGCTTCTGTGTTCATACCATAGTATGCACCACCATTGAAATCTACATATGTTTTGGTGTTCTTTCTTGTACCGATGGTTGTACTGTTTGGTGTTGATGGTGTTGGATATCTGAAACCACCACCAGAAATTTCTGCATCATATGCGGTGCCTTTGGTTTCATCTAACTTGCCGCTAGCATACGTTCCTTGAATTCCAAAACCGAAGTACTTGTTGCTTTTGTTGTAAAAATGACGAGCCAATGAAGCTGAGATAAATGTGGCATCAAATGGACTTGTTTTATAACCATAATGGTAATAATTCAATCCTGCACCCCAATATCCGTGCATTCTACTTTTTGAATATATTTCATCTTTTCCGGCTGTTGAATTGGCCACTGAAACAGCTTTGGTTACTGGCGCTTCGTCGCCACTGGCTTTGTATTTTCCAAACTTTGCATCAAAACTCACATTTTGATGATTGATGGTTGCTTCCACTGGGAAATCTGCTGATTGACTGCTATAATGAGCGGTTAATCTGTATTTTCCATCAAATTTACCTGTAAGACTCGGGTTAAACTGAATCGGTGAAGACCAAATTTGTGAAAAACGTGCATTTTGACCATAAGTCAAACTGGAAATAAACAGGGCTAATACGATCAGAACTTTCTGATTTTTCATAATAATTGTTTTTATCTACTGAATACTAATTTTGAAATTTATATTGATTTATTTTATTGCCAATTTTATAATTCACCACTTTATTATTGCCTGCCACTGATTGATATTCCGGAATCAAGTCTTTCAACAACACCCTGTACAATTCTGGTTCGTAATATCCATCTAAAGATTTCAGCTTCTCGATTATATTCATCGCCTGATTGAATTCGACAATGTTTTCTGAACTGATCATGATTTTTTCATGATGCGTTTGCTTCATTTTTTCATCCTTCGAAAAAACCTCTTCATATAATTTTTCGCCTGGTCGCTCTCCAATAAATTCGATTTTTATTTCTACGTCTGGCGTAAATCCAGCCAAGCGAATCATATTTTTTGCCAAATCTACGATTTTTACCGGCTCACCCATATCAAAAACAAAAACTTCTCCTCCATCAGCCATCACCGATGCTTCCAATACCAACTGACAAGCTTCGGCAATCGTCATGAAATATCGGATCATTTCGGGATGCGTTACGGTAACCGGACCGCCATTTTGTATTTGTTTTTTAAACAATGGCACAACAGAACCGTTTGATCCCAATACATTTCCAAAGCGTGTTACCACAAAACTCGTTGCTGTATTAGACGATGCATATGCCTGAACAATGATTTCTGCCAGTCTTTTTGTTGCGCCCATTACGCTGGTTGGATTGACTGCTTTGTCTGATGAAACAAAAACAAATTTTTCCGCTTTGTATGCAATGGCCAATTTCACTACGCTCCACGTTGCAAATACATTTGTCTTCACCGCTTCCCATGGAAACTGCTCCATCAAAGGAACATGCTTATATGCCGCAGCATGGTAAATAAAATCTGGTTGATATTCTGCAAAAATATTTTCTACCAATTTCTCATTTCTGATATCGGTTAGATAGAATCTATACGCTAAATCTGGATGCTTTCTTTTCAACTCTTGTTCTAAATCATACAATGCACTTTCCGAAAAATCTACGCAAATGATGAGTGATGCATTGTGCTCTGATAATTTTCTTACAATTTCGCTTCCTATTGATCCGGCTGCACCTGTTACCAATACTGTTTTGTCTTTCAAACTCTCTACCACATGCTCATCATACAACTCAATGGGCTTTCTGTTCATCAAGTCATTGATATCGATGTTGGATAATTTGTTGATGTTGAAATTAGAATTAAACAACGATTGTATGCTCGAAATTTCTTTTACACGAATGTTTAAAGCCAAAGTATCTTCTAAGAATTTTGCCTTTCTGATTGGTGTGATGGTTTTGTTGGCCAAGATTACATCGGTGATGCCATACTCTTCAATCAATTCTTTCAAATTTTTTGATGCATCCATTACTTTGATACCGCCAATAAATCTGCCTATTTTCTTTCTATCATCATCCAAAAAACCTACAATTTTAAAATCTTCTGGGTTTTGTGTTAAGATGGATTTCTTAAGAAAAACGCCCAATTCTCCAGCACCATAAATCAGTAACTTTTTTTGGCCATCCATTTTTTTGGATTTGCTGTAGTAGTAATACAAATAACTAATGATGAACCTGCTGGAAATAATATAAATGGAAGAGATGAAAAAACTGATGACAAAAATTTCAGTTTCGTGCTTGAACTGATGTTTTGATGGAAATAAAAACCCAGTTAACAAACTGATGACATGAACAACGATTAATATTCCGATGATGCTCAAATAGTCTTTACTGCTAAAAAAACGAATCACTTTTCTATACACCCCAAATGCAATCCATGCAGTAATGGCAATAGTTGCATGAATAGAAACCCGATAAAATATCGTGTGTAATGGAAACTCGTTAATGGAAAGCAATCGATAATAGGCCAATAAAGCAGACATGAAACCCAATACAATCAACGCTTGATCACCTATCAGTACAAACTGAGAGGGACGAAGTAGTTTTTTGTTAAAGATTTTTGTCATTATAAATTATTTTTTATCGCTTCAATTACGTTATTCAATGCTTCGTCGGTGATATTTGAACCGCTTGGAAGACAGAGTCCATTTGCAAAAAGTTTGTCGGAAACACCATTGTTGTATGATGTAAATTCAGCGAAAACTGGTTGTTGATGCAATGGTTTCCAGAGGGGGCGGGTTTCTATATTGTGTTTTTCTAGTTCTACTCTTATTTTTTCGTTGGTGCCGGAAGCATAAATGTTTTCGTCAAAAACAATGGTTGTTAGCCATCTGTTTGAGAAAAAACCTTCGGGCTCTGCCAAAAATGAAATGCCTTCAAAAGGAGCAAATGCCGCTCGATATCTTTCAAAGTTTTCTCTTCTCTTGTCAACTCTCAAAGGCAATACTTCCATCTGTCCTCTACCTATTCCTGCACAAATATTACTCATTCTGTAATTATATCCCAACTCATTGTGTAGGTAAAAAGGCGCTGGTTCTTTCGATTGTGTTGAATAAAACCTTGCTTTTTTAACCCACTCTTCGTTATTGCTCACCAATGCACCTCCGCCACTTGTGGTAATGATTTTGTTACCATTGAAACTCAAAATTCCTATTTCTCCAAATCCACCACATGCTTTTCCAAAGTAGGTACTTCCCAGTGCTTCGGCAGCGTCTTCAATTACTGGTACCTCATATTTTTTGGCTATTTCCAACACCTCATTCATTTTTGCCGGCATCCCGTATAAATGAACAACAATCATTGCCGCCGGTTTTTTCCCTTTCGAAATACAATCTTGGATCGCTTTTTCCAACAATTCAGGGTCTATATTCCAAGTATCTTTTTCACTATCTATAAAGACGGGAGCTGCTCCACAATACCGAATTGGAAATGCAGAAGCGGCAAAAGTGAAACTCTGACACAATACAACATCATCCGTTTTAACGCCCAATAAAATAAGCGCCAAATGCAATGCGGATGTTCCAGAACTCAATGCCGCAGCAGCTTTTACGCCAACAAAATCAGACAACTGCTGTTCAAACTGATCAACATTTGGTCCCAAAGGTGCAACCCAATTGGTGTCAAATGCCTCTGTTACATATTCCTTTTCTTTCCCACCCATGTGCGGTGATGACAACCAAACTCTGCTCACTGAATAATTATTTTATAATATGCGTAATAAATACCCTTGGCATTTCAATAAATCAAAATAGTTGTTAAAATTACAGCATTATTGTGAAAACATTGCTTTTTGCGGGATTAATAAATTATTAAGCGGAGATTTTTAGAATTACTTTAATTAATCTGCTATTTATTAAATCTTTTATTTTTTTCCACCCCGAAAAGCCTCCATTGTAGCTTGTCCATCCTGACTAATCCCTTCTGATTGTATTATTTTTTGCACGGTTTTCCATATAATCGACAGGTCTAATCTAAAAGAAAGTTGTTGCACATACCAAACATCCAATTCAAATTTTTTTTCCCAGCTGATGGCATTTCTACCATTTACTTGTGCCCAACCCGTAATCCCCGGTCTAACCAGGTGTCGTTTTTTTTGTTCTTCATCGTAATATTTCAAATATTCCACCAACAAAGGCCTTGGTCCTATCAAACTCATTTGACCCAATAACACATTGATCAACTGTGGCAATTCGTCTAAGGATGTTTTTCGCAACATTTTTCCAAATGATGTCAACCGCTCACTGTCTGGCAATAAATTTCCAGCTTTGTCTGTAGTTTCTGTCATACTCCTAAATTTGAACAATGTAAATACCCGCTCATGTAACCCCACTCTTTTTTGTAAAAAAAATACCCTTTTGTGTCCAGTGATTTTTAATAAAATGATCAAAATCAAAAAAACAGGAATCAAGGCAATGATTGCGGTGAGTGCAACCATAAAATCAATGCATCTTTTTAAAAAATGTTTGTACATTTTGTTATGATGATTTTTTTGAGTGAATGTTGAGTTGCTGTTGATATTCTTCCAACAATAAATTCCAAAGCAATTTTTGGTTGTACTGTGCTTTTATTTTTTGTTGAATAGCTGATGCAAAAAAATCTCTTTGAGTAGGGTTGTTTCGAATTTGGAGCATCGCAGTTGTAAGTGCAGCCGTATTTTTTGGCGGCACCAACATGCCATCTGTTCCATTTTTTACAATTTCATTGCAACCATTGATATCAGACAACAACAACATACATCCCATAGAGCCGGCTTGTAATGGCACATTGGGAAACCCTTCTCTATAACTTGGAAATGCCAACACTTTTGCAGCAGCTAAATATGGCCGAATATCTTTTTGATATCCACACCATTTGATGGCTGGGTGCTCATGTAACAATGTTCGATGCTTTTCTTCCAATGGATCGAGTGTTGGTTCTTCTTCTCCAACCAACCAAAGTCGATCTTTGGGAAACTGTGCATGCACTTCCACGAAAGATTCCATCAATTCTGCCATGCCTTTGTCTTTTACTATCCTGCCTACAAATATCCAAATCCAACCATCCGCATGTAGATTCGCTGCTGTTGTTAATGCTTTGGCCTTGGCTTCAATTGTTTCGTTAGATGAAAAATGATCGCTGTCAATTCCATTGCTCGATCCACCACCAATCACCTTCATCTTTCCTCTCGCAATATTTTCGTTGTACAAAAAATCTCTCTGCACAAATGAATTGGGCAAAATCTGGCAGGCAGCCATAGCCGTTAGTTTCTCAACATTTTTCAACAACTTCCTCATCATGCCTGTTGTTTCTACCCATGGCAAACCTGCGATGGTATGCAAACGAACAGGCACACCTGCAAATTTTGCTGCCCACATCCCAATCAAACCTGCTTTGGGTGTATGCGTATGAACAATGTCTGGCTTTATTTTTAACAACAAGCGGGTTAATGCAATTAAGCTCAACAAATCTTTAATGGGTGTGATTTTTCTTGTTAATTCGATGCTGATGTGTGGACAATCTTCTTGTATCAACAATGGCGCAACCTCTTCTCCATCACTGCTGATCATGGTTACATCAAAACCTTTTGATTGCATAAATCGCATCTGACCTTTCAATAACACCAATAAGGAAATCGGTACGGTTGTGATTCTAACTAATTTGGGCATTGAATTTATGCTTGGTTTTTTTGTTGTAATAGTCTATTGGTTGTCTCCTCCATGGTGAGTGTTTCAAATCCATATTTTTGATGCAAATCATTGAAATGATTTACGATGGTACGAAGCTCTTGCAGACATTCTGTTGGATAATGCCCAAAATTTTCTGGATGCCACCAAATGTGATAATACGCTCCAGATTTTGCTGCAGCTGTCATCTCATTTAATATCCTTCTCATTTTCAATTTGTTTTCGATTGGATATTTGGGTCGCCATGGTCGATACAATCGCGCAGCTGGCAACTGAATAGGCAATGTAGTTACATCGATATCTGACAGATATACTTTTTTTATTGGCTGAAATTTTAGATACGCATCCCCTGCCCTGAAAAATCGCTTCATGAAACTGCCGGCTTCATTTGAATATGCCCAATACCAAATGTCTGGATTCGATCGAATGCTTGTAATACCGGCTTCTTTGCACACCGACAAATACGTAGGGTTAAATTGATTTCTTGGAAACACCAAAGATTTGATGGTAATGCCCGATGCTTTTGCCAATGCACAAGCTTTTTGAATATCTGCCTCAAATGCAGCCTTGGTTTGACCTTCCTCCAAACAAAAATAATGCGCATAAGTATGGGTACCTATTTCTTGATGGGGCGTATTTTTAATCATTTCAATATACGCTGGTGCAAAATGAAATGGATCTTCATTGTCAAAAAATCCATTCGCCTTAATCCATTCATATGCCGAAACTTTCGGATTGTTAAACTCAGGAATTATTTGAGGTTTGTTGGCTTCCCACTCTGCAATGTTTTTATTGTACAACATGCCCACCGTTGCCCAGGTAACATGTATGCCGCCCTCTTTAAAAATAGACAGTGTTTCGGGAATGGCATTTCTGGTATTGATGAAATATTTTTTTGCGGCTTCATTCAAAACGGGCGTGCCATCAAAGCAACCCCAATGCAATTCAAAATCCAACGATATATTAAATACGCCCCGCTTTTTCATTGTGCTGTTTTAAATAATTAATCTTCTTTTATCTCGTTGTCTGTATGATAATCCTTGACAATAAATGATAAACAAGAACGGCATAAACTGCGCTTTTTGTCGCAATGCAATTCCCAAATTTCCGGTTACCTGTGCCAAAATAAATGAACCCGTTAAAAATATAAACATACTAATCCGAAACCATCCATTGAAATTGGACCAATATCTAAACATATAAAATGCTGTGAATGAGAAGAAGTAAAGAGTTAGCAAATTTTCAAAGGAAACAATCAATCCAAATGCTCCTTGTCCGTCAAAGAAAAGCGGCCTAAACCAAAAGGCAAACATTTTCATGAACAAGTTATAATTCTGAATATCAATTCCACTGGATGCTTTACTCAGCTCAGAAGCGCGATGACTGATATTGCTAGAAGAGAGGATATCTAAACTTTCTGAATTGGTGAACTTGAGTACCGTACTGGAAAAATACAAAAACAACACCAACGAAACCGTTACCAATGTCCATTTTACGTACCATTTGATACCTGATGTGGTAATCAATACGCCAGCAAAAATACTCGCAATCAATGTAAAGAAGATGTGCGGTCTAACAAAGAAAACAATGATGCTACCAATTACGATGGGGATATACCTTCTGTTGAATCTACTCAAGCCAAACGTAAATAAACTCAACCCAAATAAAATTACACTTCCTTTTCCCAATGAGGAAGACCAGAAATGCAAATTGGGCAGTAAGAATATGATTTGCACCATGCTCAAATTATACCAAATGGGATTCAATTTTACATTCTCGTTGAGGGTGATGTAAAAAATCAAACAAGCGAGGTAGCCAAAATAAGAAAACAAAATCATCACCGCCAGATACGACAATGAGAATACTTTTATAAATGGCCATGCTAGGAAGTCGATAAATGATGTTCCATATTTAAACAAATCAAGCCAATTCTCCGCCCGAAACGATCGCTCAAAATAACTGAAAGAGTCGCTTCGAGTGGCAAAGGCGTTGAGAATATAAATTGTACACAACGCATAATGAACCATAAACAAAATCCACATGTATCGCTCTGAGGGAATGTCGAAATTATTCATCAATGCTTTTACGATATACGTATTCACAAGCAAAATGAGCAATATGATGATGACTATATCCATATTTTAAAACAGCTCCATGGATCCAATTGATGGGCTCCATCGAGAGAAGTTGTCAAAGTTATTAAGTTTATGATTGGCAAGTGGCCTTAATGTCGTTATTGGACCTTTTTTATATGGACCAAACAATCCCAATGGTCTTTTTTTATCCGTTTCAAATAAAGGCGCAGGTCCGCAGGTAATCAATACTGGTTTTAATGAACGAACCAATTTCCTCAAAGCTTTTCTCGCCGCTTTGTCTGCTCCCTTTTTTTCTGTCCATGCTTCACAAATTCTCAACTCCATGAATTTATTTACTTTCTTCAATCTAAAAATCAACCCAAATGCACCCGGCTCTATGATGGCGCCATATTTTAAAATGGGACAATCTTGATACCTCCATTTTATATACGACAAAGTTAATGGCGTGTGGTAATCAGTGGTTGTACCTGCCGCTTTCCAATCCGAATGCAATTGATTCAACGCTGTTTGAACATCATATATCTCATAGGCTTTGTTCAATTTTCCTTCCGAAAACAATCTAGGTGTAATACTTCCCGGTCCAATATACAAGGGCATTCTTCCGGTAATGTACCATCCCATTTTTAAATAGCCTTGTAAGCTGATGGGATTGGGAGAATTGAAAACCATTGATGTGCCTTCTGCTGTACATTCTTCTACCGCTTGCAAGGTTAATTTTTTGAAGATACCTTTACCTTGATAAGCCGGATCCGTTGCCGTATCTACCGCCCTCACCGCCTCAACCCTTTCCAAACCACTCACCCAACTCCAACGCATAAACGCTCTTAATCCTACAATCTTTCCATCTTCTTTTGCCAACAAAATTTTAGATGCGCCAAATGGATTGTCATGATGTTTCCAAATAAAATACGCCTCCGATTTGGGTATCAACCCTTCTCCCAAGCTCTGCTTCAACAGCGCTATCATCTCGGGTAAGTCGGACCGCAATGCAGTAGTGGTTTCCATCAATTTGATTTTGAATTTTTCAATACAGTTAAATAGCAGGATTCTATTTGTTGCACCATCGCCTTCATACTAAACGACGCCTCCACCCTTGCTCTGGCTTTTTGTCCATACGTTTTGATTTCGTTTGGATGTTCTACCAAATGATGAATGGGCTCGATGATGCTATCCCATGCATCAACCGGAACCGTAAAGCCATCTACCTTATCTCTGATTACTTCTTTGATACCTCCTGCATCTGTACAAACTACCGCCGTTTCCATACTCATCGCTTCCAACAATGCAATCGGCAATCCCTCAAATGATGATGTCATCATAAAAATATCTACTGCACTCAACCAAGGTTTGATAGCCGTTTGTAGGCCCGGAAAAATGATGTTGTTTTCCATACCCTCCGATTTTGCATGCTGCATGATTTCCGCTTTTAACATCCCATCTCCAATCAACACCGCTTTTACATTGGGATGAACAGCTTGTATTTTTTTAATGGTAGTAATCCATTCTTTCAAACGCTTCTGAAATCTAAACACTGCAATATTGCCAATCAATATATCATCATCTCCAACACCCAATTCAGTTCTTTTCGCTTTTCGCTCGATCTCATTTCTAATAAACTGATTGGTATTCACCCCATTTAATATCACTTCTACAGGCACCGATGGATGGATGCGCTGCTCAATAGATTTTGCCACATCACTAGAAACGGCAATTACTTTGGTTTGCCAATTGAAGGTAAATCGATTGATGGTTTTGGTTAAGATGTGATAACGATCCTGAATGTTGTGTTCGGAATATATAACCGGCACTTTCGTCATCTTGAAAATCAACCGAGACGCAAAGCCCGCCCATGGCAAATGCGCATGTATGAGATCAATATGGTGTTGTTTGATATACTGAATGATTTGTGGAACCTTCATCATGATGAGCAAATTATTGCTCGCTGGAAGCAAAGTCACCTTTCCGTTTTCTGCTTCTATGCCCGCTACCATCTGATTTTTCCAAGGCAGGAAATAAATAAAATGAAATTCAAATTGCTGGTGATTGTGTTCCTTCAAGGTTTCTTGCAACAACATCTCCGCCCCGCCTCTGCCAAGTGATTTGATGATATGCAATACTTTTATTTTTGACATTTTTTATGGTTGTATCGATTATTTTTTTCTGCTAACTACATTTACCAAATGATGATATTCTGTTGCAAATGAAATGGCTATTTGCTCGTTATTATATTTCTCCATCGCCAATGCATACGCTTTTTCTATGCGCTTATTTTTTTCATTTGCATCCAAGTTAACCATTTTGATGATGTGTGCTGCAAATCCCTTTTCATTGCCTTTCTCCAACAAATAGCCCGTATGGTTGTGGTTTATCAATTCTGAAATACCGCCTACATTATTCGCAATGACTGGTGTTTTGCAATAAAAAGCTTCTACAATCACTCCTGGCAATCCTTCTATAATACTTGGCAACAACAACATGTCTGCTGAATGTATATAATCCAATGGATTGCTCACAAAACCAACAAATCGAATATGCGTCTCAATGCCCATTTCCTTTGCTTTGGCTTCCACTTCTTTTTTGAGCGGCCCATCACCAATTAACCAAAGAAATAGCTGCGCTTCCTGCATCAACGCTTCCTTAAAAATAGATAACAAGCCCATGTGGTTTTTTTCAAAACTAAATCCGCCCACATGCACCAGATTTATTTTTCCATTGTTGAACGCATCAAGTTTTTGAATCGGCTTCAATTCAATGCCAATGGGAATGACGGTTGTTTGTGCAGTTAGTATAGCAAGTTTTTCTATTAAATCTTTTTGGGTAAACTCACTTACCGAAATGAATCGTTGTGTTTGACTAAATAAATAACGTATCAGTGCTTTCGAAATAGGGTTGCGAATATAACTGCTAACCATACTCGCATTTCTAAAAACAACGGGTAAATTCCATCGAAAAAGCTTTTTTGAAAAGATGGCATATTTTAAAGTATCGCCTGCATTGGCTTGCACAATATCGGGTTCAAATTCCTGAATGATTTTGGCCAGTTTTTTCCAACCACGAAAATCAAAAAAACGATTGTTTAAATTGGCATCTAGCGAAATAATGTCTCCCGAAAAAGGAAGATCTGCATTTCCACCTTGTAAGGAAACCATCAAAACTTCATGACCTTGGTTTTGTAAGTGAGTCGACAATTGAGCGGCAAACATTTCTGCTCCTCGAAGCTGCTGTTTTTGTATCAATTGTAAAATTCTCATGCTGATGTTGTTTGTGCTGATGCGGTTGTGACTCAATTATTGATTCAACAACAACCAGTCTCTAAATTTTTCTACGCCGGTTTTAAAATCTGTTTTAGGAGAATAGTTTAACAATTGCTGCGCCTTGTTGATGTCTGCATATGTGATGGAAACATCGCCAGGCTGTTCGGGAAACGACTCAATAATGGCTGATTTGTCGAATACGGTTTCAATGGTTTTAACCATTTCTGAAAGCGAAACGGTATGCCGATTGCCAAGATTAAATATTTCAAATCCTGTTGCTGAATAATGCAACGCGTTGTAAATCCCCTCCACAATATCTCCCACATAAGTATAATCTCTTTTGGTACTTCCATCTCCAAAGATTCGAATTGGTTCTGCTTTGAGCACCTTCTTGCTAAACAAATGTATCGCCAAATCGGGTCGTTGCCTGGGTCCAAAAACGGTAAAAAACCGCAAAGCCAAAAATCGAATGCCATACAAATGACTGTACACATGTCCCATCAATTCTCCCGAAATTTTGGTACTGGCATAAGGACTAATTGGATACAACTGCCCGTCTGATTCTTTCCATGGCACATTTTTGTTAATACCATACACACTGCTCGATGAAGCAAATACAAATTGTTTGATGCCTTTCTTCTTAGCAAACTCTAATAAATTTTGTGTGCCAGCAACGTTTACTTGCTGATAGGCAATTGGATTTTCTATAGATGGTCGTACACCCGCCTTAGCCGCAAGATGCACGATGGCTTCATATGTTCCCTGTAAATGTTCGTGCAAATTGGCTTCATCACAAATGTCCAATTCCAAAAATGTAACATCCGGATGTTGTAGAAACGAAGCCATGTTTTGTTGCTTCACTTCCTTTGCATAAAATGCATCAAAATTGTCAACTACCGTTACCGCATAGTTGTTGTCAAGTAATTTTTCTACAAAATGACTCCCTATAAACCCCGCACCTCCTGTTACTATAATATTTAATTTGCTTGATGACATATAGATTTTTCAATTAGGATTATATCAATTGATTTCGGTTAACTTTTTTATCTTTTACAGCTAGTAAAAACTGTTCGTATTGTTGCGCAATTACATTTATGTCAAATCTTTCCAACGCTTCCTTTCTTGCCCTCGCACCCATTTCTATCATATTTGGATATGCTAGAATCATCCTTTCCATTTGGGCTTCCAGCGCTTGTTGATTTTTCACTTCAAATACCAGTGCCGTTTTTTCATCTGTAACCGCCTCCATATTCATCGAAATGTTTGAAGCAATAATTGGAATGCCCGCAATCATGGCTTCTACCAACGAACCGCTAAACCCTTCATACCAAGATGGAAACAAAAAACAATCGGCCTGATACAATTTCTTAAAGCCATTCAAAACCGATCCATGCAAAATTACAGATTCCTGCATACCAGCGTTGTTGATTTTTTCGAGCAGCTGTTTTCCAAAACTCCCCGAACCATATATATCCAAATGTATCTGCGGGTATTTTTTCTTCAACACTATAAATGCATCCACCAACTCTCCCAATCCTTTTCGCTCCATCAGCCTTCCTACAAACACAAACTTAAATTGCTCCCTTGAAGCTGCTGGCTCCCAACTTTGAAATTGATCGGTATCTCGTCCTCGATAAATCACCTGAATTTTTTTTGGCGAAATGGCCAATGCCTTTCCATTGCTGTACGCTATACTCTTACAATTGGATATCCAATACTCCGGTATCAATGCACTCCACTTGTCGAGCGCCCAAGAGTATAAAAATTTGTGGTAAATCTTTTTTTCTTTTTGCTCCGCTTTTCTAATCTCGCCGTAAGTATCATTTACAAATGTTCCAATCACCGGCGTTTGGGTTATCCAACCTGCTATTCTGGAAATTAAATCTGCACGTGCTATGGAAGAAACAATGAGGTCTGGCTTTTCTGTTTTAATGAGCCGTATAAGCGCCCTTATTGCTGTAATGTAATTTTTCTTTCCCTTAATTTTTACATCATGCAGCGCAATGCCCGCCTTTTGATACATTGCTTTTAAATCATCGCCAGGATAAAAATAAACGACCTTAACTGCTGTGTCTTTTGAAAATTTCGACACAATGTCTAAGGTACTTCTTTCTGTTCCTCCCAAAGCCAAACTATCTAATGTAAAAAAGACTTTCATTTTCCTTTGGTTTAATTGTTGTCGAAACCTTGTAATTGCACCATTTTTTCAAATACCGGATGCTGCACCAATTGCTCAAATGAACCTGCAGCCAAAATAGAACCCTTGTTGAGCAAGATGATTCTATCGGCATTTTTAATGGTTGATAAACGATGTGCAATGATGATGATGGTGTAGCTTCCTTTGAGTCGATCGATATTGTCTTTGATGTCTTTTTCTGTTTCTGAATCGAGTGCCGATGTGGCCTCATCCATAAATAGAAAATCTACCTGCTTGTATAATTCTCTGGCAATACTGATTCTTTGTTTTTGTCCACCGCTGATGTTGATGCCGTTGCTGCCCAATATCTCATTTCCTTTCAATGGCTGCTTCATCACAAAATCATAAATAGATGCTTTCTTTAATGCCAATTCAAATCGTTGCTGATTGGCTTCTGTGGGCTCATCCCAAAAACTTACATTGTTAAAAATCGTATCGTTAAAGATAACCGCCTCCTGTGTGATGTAACCTATTCTGTTCTGAAATGTAGGAACATTAATGTCTGCTAGATCCACTCCGTCCAACAACACTTTCCCTTTCGTAGGTTTCAACAATCCGGTGATGATGTTGATCAATGTTGTTTTTCCCGATCCACTTTCGCCAACTATGGCAATGGTTTCGTTTTTGCGAATCGATAAGTTGATGTTGTTGATGATGTGATGCTCTTCATATGAAAACGACACATCTTTCAATTCTACCTGCTGTTCGAAGGATGAAAATGCTTTTGTTCCGGTTGTCTCTTTTCCTTCTTTTAACTCCTGATTGAATGCAGTCATGTTTTGCAGCGATCCCGCATTGCTAAAAAATAAGTTGAAGAAATTTTGCATGCCTGTTAATGAAATCAATGCGCGGTAAAACAACAACAAGGTGAAGATGATGATGCCAATGGTTTGATGAAAATAATTCACTTCTATAATAATCGACAACAACACTACAAAGATGACGATGGGCTCCCGCACCGAACCCAATATCGCCGCCAATACACCCAACTTTTTTTGTGTATTGTGCATCTGGTCGTTGGTTTCTATCAACTTCTTAGCATACTTATGTATGAGACCTGTAGATTTTAAATATTTAAAAAAACTCACTTTCTGTATCAGCAATCCTTGAAATTCGTGGCTGTCTACTGTTATTTTATGCGATAGTTTTTTGGTTCTTGTTTTCAATTGTTGAATAAACAAACTCGTAGCTGCTCCGCCAATCACCACCATAACTGCGAAGTTGGGATTAGAAAAGAATGCCATTGAAATGTACACCAATACAAACACCCCATATTGCAAGGCCATAAAATAAGATCGATACGCTTGCTTTACTTTTTCAACTTCCCCACTAAACGTATTTTGAATTCTACCCACATCGGCGTTGATGAATTTGTTGAAACTAAAATTAGATAAGCCGATGATGTTTTGCATTCTAATTTTCCTGATGAAGTACTGCTCAAAAACTGCACGCATATACCCTTCAAAATATTTGAGGATGCCTTTGATGCTGAAAAAGAAAAGGATAATACATAACACCACCAACAAATTTAGTGGCAAGCCCATTTTCTTAAAAAACTCAGGAAGAAAAGCCATGTTACCCATGTTGTTGCCCGCATTGGGATTGCTGGTATCTACCATCTGCAAAAGCGGAATAAACATCGCCAAACCAAATCCATCCATAATACCCACCATCAAACTCAAAAAGAAACTAATGAAAATTTTATTCCCAAGTTGAGCATAGAAATAATAGAAATACTGAAAATATTTCTTGAGTATTTTTTTGATGGCATTCACAGTTTTGAGTTATGCTTTTTGGGATAATGAATTGGAACTTTGTTAATCTTTGTTTTTCTTACCTTTTTTGTCGTCTATATAACTCGAATAGTAACTGTAACCGTATTTGCGTTTGTAATAATAGTATCCATATTTATATCCAAAATAGCCACTGTTTCTTACGCCATTAAATACCAGTGCCATGCTTTTGAATAAGCCACGATTGTTCCATTCGTTAATTTCTTGTACCTGTTCTCTAACGGTTTGTTGGAAGCGGGTTACAATGATGCTCACGTCAGCCCATTCACCCAAAATCTGCGCATCGGCAACAATTCCAAATGGAGGGGTATCCACAACCACCATGTCATAATTGTCGTCTAAATATTTTTTCAATGTCACCATATATGGTGTCGAAATCAACTCTTGCGGATTGGGAGGTATTGCACCGGATGGCATCAAATCCAACACTTCTCCTTCTTTATTATTGATGGGAATAACGATATCTTTTGGACTACATTTTCCGACCAACAGCGCCGTCAAACCGGTTTTACTTTCGGGCATGCTTAGGGCCTTGGTAATTTTGGGTCTTCTCAAATCAAATTCAAGTAACGCTACCCTTTTGCCTTGCAATGCATAACTTTTTGCCAAGTTCATCGACAAAAATGATTTACCCTCACCACTCACACTCGAAGTGATGATGATGTAATTCGTTGACTTCTCGGCATTGAGATAAAAATTGATGCTGGTACGCAGTGATCGTATCTGCTCGCCAAACATCGACCGTTGTGTGCCCTCGATGATGAAAGGGAAATTGTCGCCACTATCTGCCTGTTCCAACTCTGCCAATACCGGCACATTGGTCATGGCTTGCAATTGCTTTTTAGAAATGATTTTTCTGTTTAGAATTTCTTTTAAGATAGCAAAGATGATGGGTAGCAATAAACCAATCAACACCGCCGCTAACAACACTTTTGCTTTGGATGGCGAAACAGATGCATTGGATTTTACCGGTGGATACAACACTTTTGTATTTACCGTAATGGATGCTTTTGCAATGGCAGCTTCTTCTCTTTTTTGAAGCAAGGTTAAATACAACTGCTCTTTGATATTTTGAAACCTTGTTTTATCCATCAACTCTTTTTCTGCAATGGGCGCATCTTTGATGATGGTGCTGGCCGTCCCAATTTTTTCCTGATAAGTAGTTTGTGCTATGGAAAGATTCTTCTTATAATTCGCCAATTGTTTCTCCATATTGCTTCTCAAATCTGCAATATTTTTATTCACCAATATCAAGGTTGGATTTGTTTCTTGTGCGGTTAATGCCAGCTTATCTCTTTGTTGACGCATCAATTGATACTGATTCAACATCGATTGCAAACCTGGATTATCAACCCCAACAAATGCCAAATCTGCATCCTTTAAATTGGGGTTTCTGATGAAGTCTTCCACAGCTTTGATGGTAGATTCTAAGATGTTGATTTGTGTCAACTCTTTGTCATAGTCTTGCATCTTTTGCAAATACATCTCACTGTTGGCACTCGTACCTATCAATCCCCTGCTAGATTTAAATTGGGCCAAAGAACTTTCAATCGAATCCAATTCTTTACGCAAAGGCGCCATACGTTGCTCAATAAAAACAATGGCCTGAGAAAATCCCAACGATTTATCTTGCTCCAACACGTTGTTACATTGTCTTACCAATGTGTTCAAGATGTCGATGGCTCTCTCACTCGAATTATCCGAATATTTGATGTCGATGATGTTGCTTTCCTTGGTAGTGCTGATGCTAATGCCGCGACTTAACGCAAACGCAGCTGCCAATTTATTTACGTTGTGACAATAAATAGGACTTTGACTGCTGAACTCCTGTAATTTGTTCACCACCACTTTATTTTTACCAATAAAGAATGGAAAATCCCATAATGCATCGCCTTCTATACTTCCTGAAACATAATGGAATCCGGTATCTTTTGAAGTAATGGAAAAACTAATTTCTGGAATATCTGCCCCAGGCAATGTCAATATTCTCCATTGGATAATGTTGTAAAAGTTTTTGTTTCTGAAACGGCCTTGTGCCTCTGCTCTGTAATTGAGTCCAAGTGAATCAACAATTTGAGCTGCCAATGTTGGAGATTTGAAATATGCCACCCGATCATTAAACGGATCTCTTGGATTTCCAAAGAAAACCTGACCAAGGGAAACTTCTTGTTTTTCTTCCAAACTGATGCTGGTTGAAACGGAATAAACTGTGGTAGAATAACGCAGAAAAATACTGCCGGCTGCATAACCCAACAAAGCAAACAACAATATAAATGGCCAAATAGACAATATCCTTCTGAAATCAATATCCAGTGAGTTGGTACTCAATTTCGATTGCGCATTATTGTCCATGCTGTTCGAAGCGGAAGATTTGCCTTCCCAAACGTTGTATTCCTCTTTTGCCATTACAAACTTTTAATTGCGATGATTAATGCTGCCAGTGTTCCTGCCAATGTGATGATGCCTCTAGCTGGGCTAGATGGACTCAACACCGAAGCATATTTGCCCGGTTTGAGGTAAATCACATCATTGTTGTGTAAAAAATAATATGGTGATTCGAAAATTTTCTTGCTATTCAAATCCAACTTTACAAAATAACGCTGGCCACTATCTTCTCTTACCAACCACAATTGATTTTTCATATCAAAAGCATCCTGAACACCCGATTGCGAAAGGGCTTCAAAAATCGTCAACCTTTCATTAAACATTTGTATGGGCGTTCCTTGTCTACCATTGATAAAAAATATGCGTCCGTTGAGGTTTACATTTACAAACAAATCTTTATAATAATAGGAAAGTCTTTCTTTAATTAAAGTTGCTGCCTCGGGTGTTGTTAATCCGGCAACGGGCACTTTCCCCAACAATGGAAATTCTATTGCGCCTTCTGGTCCAACCAAAAAACCACTATTAATTTGTTGCGAGCTGTTGCTTTGGCTCATTTGCAAATTGAATGGATTCAAATATGAGGTGAGTGCCGGATCGGTAGAACTGATGGTAATGGTGATTCGATCTGCTGGGTAAATTCTTTGAATGGCAAACGATTTGACAGAATCCAATTGCTGAACAGATGGTTTTTGATCATCAAACAAATACAGTTTGTTGGTTTGAACACAAGAACTGAAACCAAAAACAAGGAAAACTGCAATAATGGCGTATATTTTATTCATTTCATTAGTCATTTGTTACCACAATGGGTAAAGTTACGGTTAGTTTTCAAAAAATCTTACTGCTTAATTGCACAAAGATAATTTTTCATTCTTAAAATCAATGCCTTATCATTTCAGAAACTCAAATCAACTGCTATATTCTATGTTATCAAATTGTAAACAGCTGTTGTATATCAAAAAAATAGCCCTGCATTTCGGCAAGGGCTATTTATCATTTTTAAAACCGAGAACTAAAACTTAATTGCTCTGATTGTTTTTCTTTGATCTGCTTGTAATGCTTCAATCAGATATGCGCCAGATTTCAACTCATTACCCAAACGAATGGTTTCGTGTGGCATCATATTCATTATTTTAATCAGCTTACCATTTCCATCCATAATTTTTACTTTGATGGGTTCTGATGATGGCGCTTTTACTTGAACGTTAAATTCTGTTGTAGAAGGATTTGGAAATACCGAAATTTCTAGCGCAGCGTTTGTAATGCTGGTGTTGGTTTGTTTTCCAATCACCACATCATTTGAACATGGATTCAAATTCAAAGTTCTGGTTACGCTTTGCTGACAAGCATTCGTTGCAACCACCGTTAACACACCACCTGGATAGTTGTTTCTAAATCTAACCGAAATGTTATACGATCCATTTCCTGCAATGATTTGTGCTGAATTGCCATCTGTTGGTGTTACACTCCACAAATAATCTACACCCGAAATATCCTCTGTTGTATATTCTGATGTTGAACCCGAAAAGCTTGAGTTGCACGGATTGCGTGAACCAATGATGGATGTTGGTAAACCCGAATTGTTTTGAATGAACAAACTCCTTGGGTCGCTGTTACCACAATCATTTACACCTACAACTGTTACATTTCCTTCTGTAAAGGTTGCATCAAACGATACAGAAATGGCGTTTGTTCCTTGTCCAGAAACGATTGTAGCTCCAGCCGGAACTGTCCATAAGAAACTTGTTGCATTGGCTGAAGAATCGGTTGTGTAAGTGATGATATTGGTTGTTCCAACAACATTACAGAAATTGGTTGTTGATGAGCGAATTGGAGATGGTGTTTCTGGCAACAATGCATTTAAGTAAAACACAACTACTCCAGCAGTTCCGCAAATATTGGATGCAACCACACGCAATTGTTTGTTTGGTTGACTTGCAAATCCATCCAATAATTTTATTCTTATGGTAGATTGACTTCCATCGGCTGATGGCGTAATGTCAATTACTTCTACTAAAGTTGGAGGTACTGTCCAAACGAAGTTGGCAGTTGGTGATGTTGATGTTGCGGTATAGCTCACGATGCTGCCTGTTCCAATGTAGCTACAAACATTTTGATCACCAGATATGGTTACATTGTTAGGGAAGGTAACGCTTGGTGTTATGGCAATGTTTGCAGCTGCGTTCAAAATACACACGTCATTGTTTCTTACAGAAATTGTATAATCACCGGTTGCTAATCCGCTGAAACTTGTAGCTGTTTGATAAGTTGTGCCGCCATCAATACTGTATTCAAATCCAGCACCTAAAGGAGCGGTTACTTCCAACACGCCATCTGCGTTTTCGCAAGTTGTTTGTGTTTGCACGCTTACGGCCATATTCTCTGCTACATTTCTAATTAAAGTCAAAGTTGTACTTGAACTGGTTCCGCAAATGTTGGATACACTAACCGAAATATCGCCACCTGCATAATCATCAGGGAACAACACTGAAATGCTGTTGGTTCCTTCTCCTGAAACAATTACACCTGGAGCCACATTCCAATTGTAACTGATGGCACCTGCTACTTCTGTTACTGTATAGTTTGCATTGTTTCCTAAACTAACTGTATTATAACAAACCGAAGTAGGACCATTGATGGCCGAAGGTGCTACCGGACTTACATAAATAACTGTCAACACGCTTGGTGTGCTTGTTCCACAACTGCTGATGGCTTCTACAGAGATGGTTCCACCTTGATAAGCGGCAGTGATAAGAACAGTAATAGACGTTCCATTTAAATTGCTGCCAGGTGCCAATTCGATGCCTGTTTCTAAATGCCATGCATAAGAAGTTGCTCCAGCTACTGGCTCAATGCTATACGTAAGTTCTTCGCCTGTTCCGATGTGGATGCACATGTTTGGATCGCCGTTGATGGCACCTGGTTGTGCTGGCAAAATAGGTTGTTCATCAATAACGATGGTACTGCTTGCATTGGTTAAGCACAATGATGGGTTTGAAACAGTTACGGTATGTGTGCCTGTTGACAAATTATCAAACTGATTGCTCAACTGCGTTGCGCCGCCGTCGATGCTATATAAATACCCGTTGCCTATTGGATCAGTTACGGTAACGCTTCCATTGGCAGTTGCACAAGATGGTTGTACCAATTGCGTTTGAGGTGTGGCAGCTACTGGTGGTGCAGCAATGGTAAATGTTCTGATGTCTCCATTACCACAACCATTTGAACCAGCTACTGTAATGGCTCCACCATGGAAATCGCTGGTAAATGTTACACTGATTGATAAATTATCTGGTGCACACAATGCTGATGAAGCAATCACTCCTGGAGGCAATGACCAACAAATTTCATCTGCCGTTGGAACAGCAGCATTGATAGAACAAACAATTGCTGTTTGGTTTTCTATAGCACTGCAAATATTTGTGCTGCTCAATTGAATTTGACCCGGCGTTTGCGGTGCAGCAGCCACAAGATAGAACACATGCAAATTACTTTGTCCGCATGGATTTGTTCCTCTCACCCTGATTTGTTTTGCAGGAGATGAAGCCACTGCCAAATCATAAGTAATGTAAGCATAGGTATGATTGGGATCTGCTGGATCGAAACTGATGTTTACGCCTGGTGTTACCGTCCAAGCATACGTGGTGTTTGGTTCTATTGGACTAACGGTATAGATTAAAGGTGTTGTCAATCCAACATATGAACAAACATTTCTGATACCAATTAAGGTGTCAATATGAGGTATTGTTGGTTGTTCTGTGATGGTGAAAGTAACGCTGTTGTTT